>CAZDRB010000024.1:0-11759 GCA_964507925.1 uncultured Pseudomonadales bacterium | reverse complement strand
GACAGCTTCAAGGAGAATATCTTTGGCTTTTTCTTTGGTCAGGCCACCGATTTTTTCGAGCTTTTCGACTTGTTTTGCGCGTAGCTCAATGATCTCCCCTTTGGTGGCCTCGATTTCGGCAAGGCGGGAGGCAATTTCTTTGGATCTATCTTCGAGTGATTGCTCTTTGACTTCAAGCGAGCGTTCTAGCTCTCTAAGTTTATTTTCTTGGGCCTTGAGAGTGTTTTGCAATTCGCGCATTTCGACTCTTGCAGTTTCGCGGATTTTGTCGGCTTCTTCCCGGGCAAAGGCAATGACTTCTTTGGCAGTTGATTCAGCTTGTTTTGAGAGTCCCGGATTTACACTAGGGCGAGTGGCTGGTTTTTTTGACTTTTCAGGCTTGGCTTTGGGTGCTGACGTGACCTTTTGGGCTGGATCTTTGGCAAAAGTTGCTAGTAATGACTTAAGTAATGTACTCATAAAACTCCTAAAAACTGGTATAACTCTCAAGAAAACACCACAAAAAAGACCGAATCTTAGCTAAGTTTGGTAACAGCGTTTGATAAATATAACTTGATCATGTGTATTTTTGTAATATTTTCTTGAATAGTAGGTCTATTTTACTCTGATTCCCAGCTTTTGACAACTCTTTTGATTACGTCCCAGGAATATCCCTGCCTGGAGAGAGACAGGGAGATTTTTTGCTTTTCCTCACGATCAAGAACCCGGGGGGTTCCCAGCTTTTTATTTAAGATTGAGATGATGCTACTTGCTGGATCTGCAAACTCATTTTTGATTTCTGAGATAATCTCCTGAGATATTCCCTTGGCTCTTAGCTCCTGAGTAAGATGGAGGGGCGAGCGGGGCCTATGGGCGTTTCTAGATTCCACAAACCAGCGGGCAAATGCAAGATCATCGAGAAATTTTTTTGATGTTAGTTTTTCGATGATTCGTGCTTGGTCTGCCCCAGACGCCCCATACTTGACCAGCCGATCTCTGACTTCTTTGAGTGAACGAGGTCGATAGGAGACAAAGTTGAGAGCTTTGGAGTAGAGATAGTCCTCCTGATCACCCATTTTAAGCTCATCTACTTGGTCGGTAGAAAGTTCGAGGTCTTTTTTGAGACCATACGTCACCACTTTGTCGATCGAAAGCGCGAGTGCAAACTTGCCGTCAAGAAATATATTGACCCGATTGGGATTTTTTTTGCCAGCAACTAGTCGCGTAACGATTGGCATCTTAGGATTTTCTGATTTTGTCCCAAATCTCTTTTTCGATTTTTTTCATGAGCTCGGGCTTTTCTTCAAGAAGGATTTTGCTGGCTTCTCTTCCCTGAGCGAGCATTTCGCCGTGATACTTAAAGAAGGAGCCAGACTTTTCGATGATTTCTTGATCGACCGCAACATCCAAGATGCCTCCAGAGCGAGAAATTCCTCCGGTTGTCATGATGTCAAACTCGGCGATTTTGAACGGAGGAGCGACTTTGTTTTTGACTATTTTGGCGCGGTGCCTAGAGCCTATGATAATTTCTCCTTCGGTGATGTTACCAATTTTTCGCATGTCAACTCGGATCGAAGAATAAAACTTAAGCGCTTGGCCACCGGTTGTAGTTTCTGGATTGCCAAACATAACGCCTATTTTTTGACGGAGTTGGTTGGTAAAGATCATGACTGACTTGCTTTTTGAGATCGCTCCGGTTAACTTGCGAAGTGCTTGGCTCATGAGTCTCGCCTGCATGCCCATAACCGAGTCACCCATGTCTCCCTCTATCTCGGCTTTGGGGACGAGCGCGGCGACTGAGTCAACTACGATGACGTCGACTGCCCCGGAGCGAATGAGGGTCTCCGCGATTTCGAGCGCTTGCTCACCAGTATCTGGCTGAGAGATCAAGAGCTCATCGAGATTGACTCCAACGGCTTTGGCGCGGGCTGGGTCGAGGGCGTGCTCGGCATCAATAAAGGCCGCGGTACCACCTTGTTTTTGGGCTTCGGCGATGACGTGCAAACAAACCGTGGTTTTGCCGGAGGCCTCAGGGCCGTAGATCTCGGTGATGCGACCACGGGGAAACCCACCAATGCCAAGAGCTAGGTCTAGCGCCATGGCTGAGGTTGGGATGCTTTCGATGTCCATGTGGTGAGAGACGCCAAGTTTCATGATAGAGCCAGCACCAAATTGTTTGTCGATTTGCTCCATGGCCACTTTGATTGCCTGAAGTTTTTCTGATTGAAGAGATGATTTTGGACTTACGGTTTTATCTGCTTTGTCTGATTTTTTTGCCATAGTACCTCCAAAAGAAATATTCTTTCTCTACTATGACCAAATAGTACCCGAAAGTCAATACTGTGTTTTAGCGTTTTGGAGATTGTTTGGTGCGGCGAGCTTTGCCACCGGTGCCGATCATGCGACGCTGCTTGGCACGAGGATCACGAGTCAAGAGCCCTGCTGATTTGAGGACGGGACGATATTTTTCGGGATTAAGAGCGGAGAGGGCACGAGCCAGGCCATGAACCACGGCGTCGAGCTGACTCATTTTGCCTGATCCTGCAACTACAACGGAGGCAGACACTTTGTTTAAGGTCTCAGTCAAAAAGAATGGTTTGCGGTAAGTTGCTTTGGCTGTTTCTCCAGGGAAATAAAGTTCTGCCGGCTGGTCATTCACGAGGAGTTGAACTCCTTCTTTGCCAGGAACAGAGGCTGAATTATAGAGCCTGATCCTCGCGTTTGAGGTTTTTCTGCGACCGACTGCGTAGGTGTAGTTAGCTTTTGATTTCGCCATGAGGGTGGTCCTTTCCTGAGTATACTTTAAGTCTAGACATGCGAGATGATTGAAGCTTGTTCTTGGGCAACATTCCGCGAACTGCTCGCTCGATTACCTTGGTTGGTTCGCGCTCGAGAAGATTGCCGAGTGATTCTTGACGAAATCCTCCAGGAAAACCTGAGTGGCGGGAGTAGAACTTGTCCATGAGCTTGTTGCCGGTGGTTTTGATCTCCCGAGCGTTCACGACTACGACGAGGTCGCCCATGTCCATGTGAGGAGTGTAGTTGGCCTTGTGCTTGCCGATCAGTAGAGAAGCGATCTTGGTTGCGAGACGACCAAGTGTTTGACCCTGACAATCGATTAGATGCCAGTCCCGTTTGATATCAGCTGTCTTGACCATAGAAGTTGCTTTTTTCATTATTTGTCACCCCTTTTCCCGGTACGAGTAACGATCTTGGGCGCGGCCTTGGTAGCTTTGGTTTTTTCTGGCGCGATCTCTTGAGTTTTTTTGACTGGCTTGGTTTTGACCAACTTTTTGGGCTCGGATTTTTTGATTTCTTTGGCTTCATCGAGAGAGAGCTTTTTGGTAAGAATAAGCTTGGCTGTCGAGGCGTTATCCCCAAGGCGGTTACCAATCACCAAGAGCTTGGTGTAGCCACCCCGGACTGTTTTGTAACGAGGGGCGATGCTCTCGAAGAGCTTTTTGACGAGCTCGGGATTTTGGATGTATGCCTGCACCATGCGGCGATTTTGAATTGTGTCGACTTTGGCGCGGGTTAAGATCTTTTCAAATATTGGAGTTACCGCCTTGGCTTTGGTTTTGGTCGTGACGATAGCTTCGTGTCTCACTAGTTCTGAGACAAGATTTTTCATCAGCGCCAGCCTGGCCGACGAGTCCATATTTAGTTTGTATCCCGAGATTCTTTTTTTCATGCTCGCTTTAGACCTTTGGCGGTGAGCGCCTCATCAATTAACCCTAGAGATTTGCCGCCGAGATTTTTAACATTTTTGAGATCGCGGTCGGTAGCTTTCGCAAGCTCAGCAGCAGTCTTGTATCCCGATGCCTTGAGCGCGTTGGCGACTCTGGTCGGGAGTCCGAGATCTTCGACGAGCGTACTGGACAAGTGAGTTGAGGGCTCAAGTTGCGTCTCGATGACTTTGGGATCGACGATTTGCTCAAAAGCGGCGACCAAAATTTTGGCTGCTTCTTTGAGTGCCTCAGAAGGGAGTCTAGAGCCGTCGGTATAGATCTCCATGACGACTTTGTCGTAGTCAGTGCGACGTCCCACGCGAGTAGCCTCGACTTTGTAGGCAACTCTTTCAACTGGTGAGTAGATTGCGTCGATTGGAATTATGCCAAGGGCGCTTGATTGTCTGTCGTCTGCAGGAGAGTAGCCATAGCCGGTTGAGATCTTCATCTCAAGCGCAAGTTTGGCGTCTTTGCCAAGTGAGGCGATGACTGCATCAGAGTTAACTATCTTAACGGTCGCGGGCGCGACGATGTCTCTTGCGGTCACGGTCTTTGGACCTTTGACATTAATTTTGGCGGTGACTGACTCTTCCCCCTCGTAGGAGACTTTAACTGATTTGAGGTTGAGGATAAGTTCGATCATATCCTCGCTCATGCCAGAAAGGGTCGAGAATTTGTGAGAGACTCCCTCGACCTTGACCTCGGTGATTGCAGCACCGCGGAAGCTGGAGAGAAGAACACGGCGAAGAGCGTTGCCAAGTGTGTGACCAAAACCACTCTCTAGTGGTTCGATCGCAAAAACTCCGTAGTTGGCTTTTTCTTCGATGGTTTTGACTGAAAAGTTCATTACTTGCATAGGTCCCCCTTTATTTTTATATAGCTTATTAACGAGAGTAATACTCCACGATTAATTGTTCGTTAATAGCCTCAGTGATGTCGCTTCTTTCAGGTAAGCGAGAAACCTTGCCTAGAGTGGCCTTGCGATCTAGCCAGGGAGTTGAAGTAATGTCTTTGTCCTCTAGGCGAGCCTTGATATAGGGGATCTTGGTAGCTGTGTCGGTTAGTCCTATGACGTCGCCGAGCTTGACGGTGTATGAGGGGATGTTAAGTTTTTTGCCATTGACTGTGACGTTGCCGTGGCTGACAAGTTGTCTTGCAGCAGCCCTAGTTGGTACAAATCCGAGTCGATAAACACAGTTGTCGAGGCGGCGCTCAAGAAGGGAGAGCATAACTTCGCCGGTTGCGAGAGGATCACGAGAGGCGATCGTGTAGTATTTTTTGAATTGGCGCTCGAGGAGGCCGTAGATAATCTTGGCTTTTTGCTTCTCGGCGAGCTGAACACCATAGTCTGAGACCTTGCGCGTACCCTTGCGGCCATGCTGACCTGGAGGAGTGTTGAGGCGGCGCTCAAGGGACTTTGGGTTTGATTTGAGAGCTAGGTCCATACCTAGTCTACGAGCTTTTTTGTTTTTTGGTCCTGTGTATCTTGCCATAATGTCCTTTTAGCCGTGCCTCGGTTTTTTGGCACGTGTACCGTTATGTGGAATAGGAGTAACATCGATCATTTCAACTACTCTGATACCGATCCCGCGCATCACACGAAGAGCAGCGTCGCGACCTGGACCTGGTCCCTTGATGTAGACCGAAGCAGAGCGAAGACCCATACCCTTGGCAGCGTCAATTGCGGCGGTGATCGCCTGAGTGGCGGCAAATGGTGTTGATTTTCGTGATCCCTTAAAGCCGACTTTGCCGGTCGAGCTCCAGTTGACGACATTACCTTCGGTGTCGGTTATAGTCACGACCGTGTTGTTGAAGGTTGCAAGGATATAGATCCTGCCTTCGGTTAAGGTTTTAGTGTTTCTTGAGACTACCATATTACTTGTCTCCTCCGACTTTGGCGGCGTCTTCTTTCTTCATGGCTCCGATGGTTTTTCTCTTACCTCGGAGCGTGCGACCATTGGTTCTGGTTCTTTGGCCACGACTTGGTAATCCGGCAACATGACGGCTGCCGCGATAACTACCAATTCTTTTGAGTCTTTGGATGTTTTCGCGAATTTCTTTTCTCAGGTCACCCTCGACTTTGATTTCTTCGATGGCTTTTTGGAGTTTGGCGATGTCTTCGGCGGTCAGATCTTTGGCCCTGGTATCGATATTAATCTTGGTTTTTTCTAGAAGAGAGAGGGCGACCTTGGGGCCAATCCCATAGACGTAGGTGAGGGCAACCTCGATTCTTTTGTTTTCTGGTAGGTCGATTCCAACTAAACGTGGCATAAATTATCCTTGACGCTGCTTGTGGCGAGGATTTTCGCACACAATAAATAAAACGCCTTTGCGGCGAACAAACTTACACTTGAGACAGCGTTTTTTAAGTGATGCTTGAACTTTCATGTAGTTGTTCCTGGTTGCTGGCCTTCGCGGACTCGATAGGTGATACGACCCTTGGTCGTGTCATAAGGAGTCATCTCCAGCTTAACTTTGTCTCCTGGCATGATACTAATTCGGTACATGCGCATTTTGCCAGACAAATGTGCAAGTATCTCGGGTCCGTCGTCAAGAAGGACGCGAAACATTGTGTTTGGGAGGGCCTCGGTAACAGTGCCTATTTTTTCTGTGACGTCGGCTTTGCTCATAATTAATTTAGCTATTGTACCAGATTAAGTGATCTGAAACAATGTAGGATTGGTCAAAATAGAACAACCGTCCCCCGTAACGGCGACGGTCTCTTCAAACACAGCGGAAAGTCTACCATCTTTTGTCGAGATTGTCCAGCCATCTTCCTCGAGTACAAGCTCCGGTTTGCCCTCGACATAAATGATCTCTATGGCGAGAGTTTGTCCCTCGACAAGCTTTTCGGTTTTCTCGGCAGGACCCAGGACAACGTTTGAGATCATAGGTTCTTCGTGAAGTTCTTGACCTACACCGTGTCCGGTAAGCTCTTTTGTAGCCTGGTAGCCGGATTTTTTGAGGGCGGTTTCCATGCCACGCGAGATATCCCCGATATAACCCCCGGCACGGACGGCGCGAATCGCTAGGTCAAGACCCTCCATGCCTGCTTGCAGAAAGCGTTTTTGCTCGGGAGTGGCTCTCCCAACGACCTTGGAGAAGGCAGCATCCGTGTGGTAGCCACGATAGAAGACGCCGACGTCAACAGTCACGAGGTCGCCTTCCTTGAGTGGAGTTCTACTTTCGGGAATGCCATGGACTATTCCAGCGTTGAGATTGACACAAGTTGCCCAGCGGTATCCGGGAACCTTGGTAAAAGAGAGCTCGCCGCCCTCGGCCTTGATTAGCTGCCTCGCCTTAAGTTCGATATCTTTTGGAGAGACTCCGACTTTGGTAAAGTGATAGAGCTCTTGCCTAACTCTGCCGAGCATGGCTCCACCGATCTTCATGGCTTGGAGCTTGTTCATAGAGCTTTGCTAACAATATCTCCGTGGATAGCCTCGATCTCGCGTTCGCCGTTGACCTCGATTAGCACCCCTCTCTCTTGGTAATAAGCTAGAACGTCTGCTTCCTCTGCCTTGTATCTGCGAAGGCGCTCTTTGATGAGTTCTTCCGTATCGTTTGTTGATCCGTCAGGGTTTTTGCGACCGCGTTTGAGTAGTCTTGCAATGCTCACAGACTCCTCAACCTTGAGATAAAAGACAATGTCGATTTTTTTCCCATATTTATCAAGTTTGTCCTCGAGAAACTCTGCTTGAGTCATGTTCCTGGGGAAGCCGTCGATTACCCAGCCATTTTCGGTATCTGGTTGTTTGAGCCTTCCCTTCCAGAGAACAAACATCTCGGAGTCAGCGACGTAGTATCCCTTAGCAAGAGCTTCGCGGCAGACGTCGCCGATTAAGCCTTTGTCAAACTCAGCGCCCCAACGAACAAGGTCTCCAGAAATTAGACAGGGTACCCCTAGTTTTTCGGCGAGCATTTTGGCTTGAGTTGATTTGCCTGATCCCTCGGGACCATAGAATATGATGTTTTTGCTCATGTTTTCCTTTCAATAATAATATTATTTGATAAAAGAGTCGTAGTTTTTGGCGACCTGATAAGACTGAGTTTTGCGGTAGGTTTCAAGCACTACCGAGACCACGATCAAGATCGAGGTTCCGCCGATTGTCAGGGTTGTGATCCCGGTCATGTTCTGAACAATGCTTGGGAGAATCGCGATCAGGCCAAGAAACATCGCGCCCGCAAGCGTTGTTCGCTTGACAATGTAGCCCAAGTATTTGGAGGTTTCTTTACCTGGGCGGATACCCGGGACGTAGCCACCATTTTTTTTGAGCTGATCGCTGATTTTGTCGGTATCAAAAACAACTGCGGTGTAGAAATAGGTAAAGCTCACGACCATGGCGAAGTAAAAGAGGTTGTAGGCGAACGAAGTTGGGGTAAACCAGGCTACAAACTTGGTCGCAGCAAGCGCCACTGATTGGTTAGCAATATTAGTCAAGAGGTTGGCGAGCATGCTCGGGGCGAGAACGAGAGCGATTGCAAAGATAATTGGAATAACGCCCGCGTTATTTAACTTGATCGGGAGATAGGTAGTTCCCCCGCCGACATCTTTGCCTCCCCTAATACGCCTTGAATAGGCAACGGGGATCTGCCTCTTGGCTTCGTCGATTGCGACGATCGAGAAAATAACGAATAATCCAAGAACAACAAAGGCTAAAATGTTGGCCGGATTCAAGGTCGAGGCAAGGGAGCTTGTTTGCAGAAAAGTGACTGGCATGCGCCCAACAATGCCCGCGAAAATGAGGAGTGAGATCCCGTTTCCTAGGCCGTATTCGGTCAGATTTTCGCCGATCCACATGAGAAAAATACTCCCAGCGGTCATGGTCGCAAGAAGCGCGATCAGGGCGAGGGGGTCAGTAGTTGTGACAAGATTACTATTTTTGAGGAGCATATACATGGCTGCGCTTTGCATAATAGCAAGTGGCACGGTCAGCATCCGAGTGTATTGGTTGATCTGGTTCTGGCCTGTCTCACCCTCTTTTTGGAGCTCTTCTAGTTTGGGCGAGATCATGGTCATGAGCTGCATAATAATCGAGGCGTTGATGTATGGGTTGAGGCCAAGGGCGAGAATTGAAAAGTTGGCAAGCGTGCCCCCGGAAAAGACGTCGAGGAGCGAGAGGAGCTGGTTAGTTGCAAAGACTTCTTTGATGGCAGCGAGGTCAACGCCCGGAACCGGAATGTGGGTAATAAGGCGAAAAATGGCCAAGATAAGGAGAGTTACAATGAGTCTGCGCCTGAGTTCGCGATTGGTTTTAAAGGTGGTAATTAGCTCTTTAAGCTTGTCCACTATATTCTCCCTTGGCCGCGATTATTTTTGCTTGGGCAGACTTGGTCGCCGGGACTTGTACGATGAGTTTTTTCTTGAGCTCACCCTCGCCGACGATCTTAATCTTGGAGATGGTAGCTTGATTTTTGGAGATAAGCTTGGCTTTGATCAGCGAGTCTTTTGTAACTACTTCCCCATCCTTAAAACCATTGAGGTCTGAGAGGGTGAGGAGCATGTTTTTTCCAAATGAGTTAAAGCGAGATTTGCCCCGCATAAAGGGTAGGCGTTTGAACCAGACCCAGGAGGAACCAGTGAATGAGAGTCTGACGCTACCCCTAGATTTTTGACCTTTTTGACCACGACTACTCGTGTGCCCGCCTACTCCTGAGCCATACCCGAGCCCGAGACGCTTTTTTTTCATGGTGGTGAGCTTGGGGAGTGTGTGTAGTTTCATAGTTATTTCTTAGTTTTTGCTTTGGTTTTGGTTGTAACTTGGCCGAGCGCTTCTTTTGTTGCGACGGTTTTTTTCATGACTTTGAGAGCCTCGAACGTCGCGCTGACGTTGCTCATTTTGTTGTTCGTGCCAAGAATCTTGGAGACGACATCTTTGACTCCTGCGAGCTCTAGAATAGCACGAACTGCGCCACCCGCGATAACTCCAGTACCGGCGGGAGCTGGTTTTAGGAGAAGCTTGGCGGCTCCGAGCTTGATGGTGAGGGCATAGGGAATAGTTCTATTTTCGATTAGAGGAATTGTGATGACAGTCTTTTTGCCACGACGAACTCCTTTTTTGATAGCGTTCATGACATCCTTGGCTTTGCCAAGAGCAACTCCGACTCGACCTTTGCGGTCACCCACGACCACAAGCGCGGTAAAGCTCATGTTGTTGCCGCCTTTGGTTTTTTTGGTAACACGCGAGATGCGAATGACTTTTTCGTCAAATTCTTGTGGAGCTCTTGGTGCTCGCTCGCGATTTTGTTGTCTATTGTTGTACATATTTCGACTAGTCCTTTATTGTTAAAATTTGAGTCCTGCGGCCCTGGCAGCCTCGGCAACAGCCTTGACTCGACCATGATATTTATAAGCCCCTCGATCAAAGACGATTGAGTTGATCTTTTTCGCGAGGGCGAGCTTGGCGAGTTCGGTTCCTAGCTTCGTGGCCTGAACAGTCTTGGTCTCACCTTTTTTGGGTTTGAGAGCCTTCGTGTTTAGAGAGACGAGTGTCTGGCCGGCGCCGTCATCCACGATCTGTGCCCAGATATGCATATTGGTGCGATACACGGTCAATCTCGGTCTTCCAGAAGTTTTGACAGAGGCACGGACGCGAGTAGTACGAGCTTGTTTTTTAGTTTTTAGAATCATATGTTTTAGGCGGCGGCGGCCTTGGTGGCTTTGCCGGCTTTCCTACGCACAACTTCTCCGGCGTAGCGGATACCTTTGCCCTTGTAAGGCTCTGGTTTTCGGTAAGAGCGAATAACGGCAGCGGCCTGACCAACTGCCTGGAGATCAAATCCAGAAACGGTGATGAGGTTGGTGTTTTCGACTTTGAGCTCGATTCCCTCAGGGGGGGCGTACTCAATTTCGTGAGAAAAGCCGAGGGAGAGAATCAGGTTTTTCCCAGCAAGGCGAGCGCGGTAACCGGTGCCAACTAGTTCGAGATTTTTGCTAAATCCTTCGGTTACGCCTTTGATCATATTGGCGAGAATGGATCTCGTCATGCCGTGAAGGGCTCTGACCGGCTTGTCTTCGCTCGCCCTTGTGACCTGGAGCGTCTCTCCATCTTGAACTACCTTGATCATGTGGTTTACTGCCTGCTTGAGCTCACCCTTTGGACCTTTGACCGTAACCAAATCAGGCGTGATCGTGACGCTTACTCCAGAGGGAATCGTGATAGGAAGTTTGCCGATTTTTGACATATTATGGTTACCAAAGTTCGCAAAGAACTTCGCCTCCTACTTTTTCTTTTCTAGCTTGTCGGTCGGACATAATCCCTTTTGAGGTGCTGATGATTGCGATGCCGAGCCCAGAGAGGACTGGCTTGAAGCTGGCGAGCGGGCGATAGATGCGCACTCCTGGTTTGGAGATGCGCTTGATGTGAGTCGCGGCGCGTTCGTCACTATTGTAGGAAAGGGTGAGCACGAGTTCTTTTTTGACTCCTTCCCCACTCACCTCGACTTTGGAGAGATACTTCTCCTCGAGCATAACCTTGGCGATAGCCTCCAACACTTTGGTGTGGGGCATAGTGACGGTTTTTTTGTAGACAGCGTAGGCGTTGTTTATGCGCGTTATCATGTCTGAGATGTGGTCGTTGATCATATGTTTACCAGCTTGCCTTAGTAACTCCAGGTAAATTGCCTTTTTGGGCGGCTTCGCGGAAGCAGAGACGACACATGCCAAAATGGCGCATGTATGCCTTGGGTCTACCGCAAATCTGACAGCGATTGTGTGCCCGAGTCGTATACTTTGGTTTTTTTAGGCTCTTGCGAACCAGTGCTTTTCTAGCCATATATTTTTATTTGTTATCCTCCTTGGCAAAAGGCATGCCAAGGATAGTAAGTAGGGCGCGGGCGCTGTCGTTGGTTTTGGCGGTTGTCACGATGACAACTTCCAGTCCATGAATTTTCTCTGTCTTGGCGTAGTCTATCTCCGGGAAAATAATTTGCTCTGAGAGCCCGAGAGTATAGTTGCCGTGACCGTCAAAAGAAGTGGTTTTGACTCCCCGAAAGTCCTTGACTTGCGGAAGCACTATTCTACACAATTTATCGAGGAAATCAAACATTTTT
>CAZDRB010000023.1:0-12051 GCA_964507925.1 uncultured Pseudomonadales bacterium | reverse complement strand
AAATTAGTGCGCTCAACTTATTGGCCGTACGGAGTAAATGACAAAGATATTGTAAGAGCAAACCATAGATATGCCAGACAACATAAGATACCTTATATCGCTGATCTAGTGGTTGCAAAAAATGGCAATATCTTGCCGGTAAGTCACCCTAAGCTACATCGGAGTGGACACGCTAGAGAAGAGGAGATATTGAGGATGGTTGAGATGTTGCATCAAGAGGGGGCGCTTGAGCTTGTGATCCCGGTTCATGGAGAGTACCGTGAGTATGCGGCGAGTGCCATGAGGAAAGCCGCAGGAACAAGGAACGGGCGACCACTAAAAGTTGTGGGTCGCGTGGGCAAAAAGGGCTGGACAAAGAGTTTGATTAAGTAAGTACTGTCCTATAGTTGATTTTTGTGTTACTTTATCCTATAATTTTCGGATGACTAACGAGAGATATGATATCGCACTAACAGAGTCTCAGGAGATTCAACAATACTTGGGTGGTGTTGACAACTTTTTTCTCCCAATCAATTATATAGACCGATGTAGGGCGGCCCTTGCTGATACGCAATTCAATAGAGATTTTAGAGAAAGATATGGCATAGGAATGTTATTTAGTCATAATGTATGGCAATATCGAGATAGAGGAATGGTCTGGGCTGGCCAAATAGAGATTGATAATAAAGCACGAAAAGTTGTAATAGTTCCAGCTCAAATGGATAGCAGACTAGATATTGCCTCTCGTAGACTAGAAAGAAGCTCTCAGAAAGAATATGATATATGTCTTATAGATAGAAATAAAGTTGTTTATAGGGTTGGAAATGTTAAAGAAGAAGATTCGTTTATTGATTTGCTGTTAGGGAAAGCACCTCGGTCCAAAATCTCGATAGGTAAAGAAAATATTATGACAGAGAGATCTAGGGTGAGAGCTGGCGGGTTTAGCTATTTGAGATTATCATCACAAGGACTTATTGATTTAGTCTGTATAAACCGTATTGATAGAGATAATTCAAGAAATTCAGAGTTAGAAGATCAAAATTATCAACAATGGCTAGAGGCGATAATATTGGCTAATAGATTATTTAAAAGCAGTTGTAAAAAATTATACCGAGTAGCTAAAGATAAAGATGACGAGTTAATGCGTAACGGAATAACATTCAGATAGGGAGATCGCGGTGAAGTTTTGTCCCTGATCATGTAGAATACCCTGTATGGCAAAAGAAAAGGCAAATAAGGATATTCAGGATAAAAAAGTTCCCCAAGGTAAGTCCTTCGACAAAGCTCAGGGCAAGCCCGTGAAGGTCTGGAGTTTTAAGTTTGATCTCAGGCGATTTTTGGTTTGGCTTATTATCGTGTTTTTGTTTTTGCCGGCGATATTTTCCTGGCTAGGTGGAGAGTCGGCTGAGGCGAGAATCACGCAAACTCAAGCGATGAACGATATCGCCGGTGGCTATGTGCACTCAATCGAGGTCATCGGGGACAATATTATTCTTGATTACGGCGAAAATAACCTCAAGTTTAGTAACAAGGAAGAGGGACAGAGCTTTACCGAGTTACTTACTCAATACGAGATAGATCCGAGTACGGTCGAGTTCACCGTGCACGGCGCTGGTTTTATGGAAAAGCTCGGCGGGATCCTGAATATCTTGTCGTTCTTACTCATGGCCTTTTTCTTTATCATGATCATGCGCCAGATGCGGGGTGGAGGACAAGGTGGAATGGGAGGTGGGAGCATGTTTGGGATGGGCAAGTCCCGCGCCAAGCTGTTTGCCAAGGGTAAGCAGAGCGTCAAGTTCGCAGACGTGGCCGGCGTGGACGAGGCCAAGCAGGAGCTAGAGGAAGTCGTGGATTTTTTGAAATCTCCCTCCAAGTACACCAAGGTCGGGGCCAAAACTCCCAAGGGAGTGCTTCTCGTTGGGCCAGCTGGTGTTGGCAAGACGCTTCTTGCCCGCGCGGTAGCAGGCGAGGCGGGGGGGCCGTTTTTCTCGATGGCAGGATCTGAGTTTATGGAGATGCTTGTCGGAGTCGGGGCCTCGAGAGTGCGCGACCTGTTTGATACCGCCAAAAAAGCGGGTACCGCGATTATCTTTATTGACGAGATCGACGCGATCGGACGAACTCGTGGCAGTGGAGGCATGGGTGGAGGTCACGACGAGCGCGATCAGACCTTGAACCAGATCTTGGTCGAGATGGACGGGTTTACGGTCAAGGAAAATGTGGTCGTACTTGCCGCAACCAACAGACCAGATGTCCTAGATCCGGCACTGGTTCGCCCAGGGCGCTTTGATCGTCGGGTAACCCTAGACATGCCAGACATTGAGGGGCGCAAAGCCACGCTGGCGATCCACGCTCACGGCAAGCCTTTTGTCAAAAATATTGACTGGGAATCGGTCGCCAAACGCACGGTTGGATTTACCGGGGCTGACCTAGAAAACATGCTCAACGAAGCGGCGATCCTCATCGCCCGCGAGAACCGCAAACAAATAACATTTGACGATATTGAGGAGGCGGCGACCAAGGTCAAGATGGGTCCGTCCAAAAAGCGGATTCAGACTGAAGAAGACCGACGGATGACAGCTTATCACGAAGCAGGGCATGCGGTCGTGACCCATTTCTTGTCTCACACTGACCCGGTGCACCGGATCTCGATTATCTCGAGAGGACGTGCGCTTGGCTTTACCATGATCCCACCAGCTGCTGACAAGTACCAAAAGACACGCACCGAGCTTTTGGAGGAGATCTGTACTCTCCTTGGAGGTAGGGCGGCAGAAATGCTAGTGTACGACGACTTGACGGCTGGGGCGAGCTCGGATATTGATCGGGTGACTAGGATAGCCCGCGCGATGGTAGTAGATTATGGTATGTCGCCCCTCGGGCCGATTGACTTTGGACCGCAAGAGGGGATCTCGGAGTGGGGAAGGAATTACCTCGAGCCAACTGATGTGTCGGACGCAAAGCGCGCGGAGATTGACCGCGAGGTCAAGCGAATCGTGAACGCGTGCGAGGCGACGACGATGGCGATCCTTAAGACGGAGCGTAAAGTGATGGACCGTGTGGTTGATGCTCTCATGGAAAAGGAATCACTTGAGCGCGAGGAGTTTGAACGAATTGTGAAGGTTAAGGCAGAGGACGTGAAGAAGGCGGGGAAATATAGGGTTGAGTACAGATAATCTTTCGTAATTTCGACGCAAAACAATTTTGCAGTACTCACAGGCATCTGGCGTGTCCAGATGTGGCGCTCCGTGCTTAAAATTATTTTGCGTCTCTATCTAAGGTAAAATAGACATATGAACAAACTCCTACTAGTTGACGGCTCGGCACTCCTGCACCGTGCGTATCACGCCTATCCACCGCTGACGACAAAGACTGGAGAGGTAGTTGGGGCGGTGTACGGGGTGATCTCAATACTTTTTTCGGTACTTGAGTCGGAGAAGCCGAGCCATGTTCTTGTCGCCTGGGATTTGCCTAAGCCGACGTTTCGTCATGAGAAGTACATTGGCTATAAAGCGCAAAGACCCAAGACGGACGAAGCACTTACCGATCAGATCCCGAGAGTCAAGGAAGTAATTGAGGTGATGGGGCTCAGGCAACTTGCAGAGCCCGGATATGAGGCAGACGATATTATTGGAACCATCGCGACTCTGAATAACCAGAATGAAGTAGTGATTTTGACTGGAGACCAAGACACAATGCAGCTAGTCTCTCAGAATGTTCGAGTCTTGACTCCGGCAAAAGGTCAGAATCCGCCAGTTCTTTATGGACCTGATGAGGTCTTTAACAAATACGGGGTGCATCCTGCGCAGATTGTGGACTACAAGGCCCTGGTAGGCGATCCAAGTGACAATATCCCTGGCGTTGCAGGCATAGGTCCAAAGGGGGCGTCGAACCTCCTCAAGATGTTTGGGACGCTTGAGCGGATCTACCGCGACATCAAGGACGTGCAGGTGCATTTTGGTGAGCTTACAGCCAAAAAGCTCGCCGACGGGCGGGAAAGCGCCATGCTTTCAAGAGAGCTTTCGGAGATTGTGACGGATATGCCAATTGAGATCAAGGAAGAAGAGATGCAGTATGAAGAGGGGTGGAGCGAGGAATTTCGGGCAAAACTTGAGGAGTTAGGGTTTAAGAGTTTGATAAGGCGAGTTTGGGGAGAAGCGGAGAAAAAGAGTAAAGTTAACCAAAATCAGATAGGATTATTTTGATGAAAATTGCACTTGTACATGACTATCTTATTGAGGCAGGGGGAGCGGAGCGAGTACTCAGAGTACTAGCTGAGATGTATCCGGAGGCGCCAATTTATACAGCTCTTGCCAAAAATGGTTCAGCCAAAAAAATGTTTGCGGACAAAAAGATTATTGAGAGCAAATGGGCAGCGCTACTCAAGATCGGGAGGTTATATAGTTATCTGCGCTTTCTCTTGCCTTTAGTCTGGAAAAGCATGGATCTTACGGAGTACGACCTTGTGATTACCTCGTGCTCGGGATATATAGCCCGCGGGTTTCGGGTCAAACCTAGCGCGCGAATAATTGCGTATTGCCATACTCCTCCCCGCTGGCTATATGGGTACGATACGCCAACTGGAGCGCAAGCGACGTGGTGGGGACGATTGTTTATGTGGATTTTTGGGCCATTTGTGCGCTACTTTGATTACCAGTCGGCACAGCGCGTAGATACGTGGATTGCCAACTCACAAGAGGTTGCGGGGAGAATCGCCAAGTTTTATCGAAAGGAAGCGGTTGTTGTATATCCACCAATCGAAATAAACTCCAAACTCCAGATTCCAAATTCCAAAAAGAAAAAATACTACCTGATGGTGTCGAGGATTGTGGGGGGGAAGGGGCTCGCGGAAGCGTATCTGGCATTTAAAAAACTCGGCGTATCACTCAAGATAGTCGGGGAGGTTGTGGACCGGAAACTAAGCACGCGAGTCGAGAGTGTCGGGCGAGTAAGTGAGGGAGAGCTTGCCGAGCTTTATACAAGTGCGAAGGCGTTTGTGGCGCTTGCCCGGGACGAGGATTTTGGGATGACACTGGTCGAGGCGATGACACACGGGACTCCGGTCCTCGCATATAACGGAGGAGGGTACAAGGAGACAGTCTTGCCTGGCAAGACCGGGATTTTGATCGACAAGATTGACACCAAGCATATTAAAGAAGGGATTGCGGGAGTTGAGAGCACCAAGTGGGATCATCAGGCGATTAGGAAACATGCGAGCAAGTTTGGTCAGGATAGATTTGAGCGTGCGATCCGACAAGTGGTGGAGGGATAAAATGCCCGAGCTTCCTGAGGTCGAGACAGTACGTAGACAGCTAGAGGCGGAGGTCGTCGGAGAGGTGATTGAGGGAGTCGAGGTCAGAAAGGAAAAGATGTTTGTGGGAGATCCAGCGAGCTTGAAGGGTGAGAAAATCACGCGTGTCGCGCGAGCGGGCAAGTATCTTCTCGTTTATTTTGAGAGCTCGCGGGGACTCATCATTCATTTGAAAATGACGGGAAGAATAGTTGTTGAAACATCAGAAATCAGAAAATCGGAACTAGATTATTTTATGGCAAAACACACGAGGGTGGTCATAAATCTCGCGAGCGGACGGAAGATATTTTTTTGGGATACACGAATGTTTGGGTATATTCGCGTCGAGAATAATTTACAAGACGCAATTGACAATTTACAAAAGAAGTTGGGGCCGGAGCCGTGGGGGATCAGCGACACAGCCTTTTTGGGCAAGTTAAAAAAGACTAAGAGAGCAATTAAAAATGTAATACTTGATCAAAGTATTTTAGCTGGGGTTGGGAACATCTATGCGTCGGACGCGCTGTGGAGCGCGGGCATAGATCCTCGCCGTGAGGCGAGTAGTTTGAGCAGACAGGAAGCCAAAAAACTGCTTGCGAGTATTGTGCGAGTTTTGGATCGGGGCCTTGCAACGGGAGGCGCGAGTGACAATAGCTATGTCGATGCGTACGGGCAAAAAGGGAGCTATCAAAATGAGTTTTTGGTTTATCGAAAAACGGGCGAGCAGTGTCCTAGATGCGGGCGGGAGCTCGTGCGAGTTGTGGTTGGGGGGAGGGGGAGTTGGGTTTGTGAGGGATGCCAGCGGTAAAGTTTTCTTTTGAGTAAACCGAAAGCCTTTATTTTTGTCCTCCAGGGTATAATATAAGTAATGAAGTTGCAGCGGCTACGGCTCAAGAATTTTCGCAGTTATAAAGCTCAAGAATTTCTCTTTGACGACTTGAACGTTGTTGTTGCGCCAAATGGCGCAGGAAAAACTAATGTACTTGAGGCAATATATTTACTCTCGACTGGCAAGAGCGCGCGAGCTGGAGAGATCTCAGAGATGATTAACTTTGACCAAAAAAATGACGCGGAAATGATTGCCTCGGTCGAGGGGATTGTTGCGACTGTGGGCGAGGAGTATCAAGAGCTCTCGGTGGTTTTGACGCACGGGACGTATATGGGCAAGCGAACACCTAAGAGACGATTTTTGGTGGACGGAGTTGCTCGAACAAAAGCTACGTTTGTCGGCAAGTTGGTCGCCATTTTGTTTAGACCTGAGGATATGCGACTGATTGAGGGATCACCGTCCCGGAGGAGAGGATACTTTGACGAGGTTTTGGGACTGGCTCACCCAGAATACGCGAGAGTGCTGAGTGTGTACGAGGCGTCCCTCAGGAGGCGCAACCGCGTATTGGACGCGATCCGTGAAAATAGATCATCACGAGCACAGCTCTCCTACTGGGATCAATCGATTATCAAGAACGGCGAGATCCTCAACCAGTATCGCCGCGATCTGACTGAGTATCTATCTCGCATGAAGACGAGTTTTGGGGAGTATAGTGTTCAGTATTTGCCCTCGAACATCTCTCCCGCAAGGCTAGCTGAGCATGCGGAGGCTGAGGTTGCGCTCGGATACACGTTGGTGGGACCACATAAAGATGATTTTTTGATCAAAGGAGAGCAGGACTTGATGAAGTACGGGAGCCGGGGAGAGCAGCGCCTCGGGGTATTATTTCTCAAGCTAGGGCAGCTCGCCTATACCGAGGAGAAGTTGGGAATAACCCCGATACTCCTCCTTGACGATATCTTTTCGGAACTAGATCAAGTGCACCGATCGGAGGTAATTAAGATGACTGCGGGGCGGCAAAGTATAATCACCTCGGCTGAGGAGGAGATAGTGGAGCTAGTACAAGGAGCGAAGATCATTAGAATTAAGGAAGAACATGAATAATTTGAGTAAATACATCGAACAGATTGTCTTGCCACAAGCCGGGAGTAGGAAGGGAGAGAACGGGCGAGTACTGGTGATTGGCGGGTCCAAGCTATTTCACGCTGCCTCTTTTTGGTCGGCCGCGATGGCGTCAAAGATCGTGGACATGGTCCATTTTTCTAGTCCGGCGATGGAGAATGATGAGCTGATGCGAGTCCAGGCAAAAGCTGGATTTTGGGAGGGGATAGTGGTGCCGTGGGAGGACGTCGACCACTATATTCTCGAGGATGACGCTATCTTGATTGGTCCGGGCATGGAGCGGGGCGAGGAGACGAGGAGAATAGTTAACAAACTACTTACCAAGTATCCCGCCAAGCGCTGGGTTGTGGACGGAGGGGCATTGCAGGAGGTGGATCCCAAACTTTTGAACAAGAACATGATCATTACACCGAACTACCGAGAGCAGGAGATAATCGGCGACAGAGTTGATCCCCTTGTCACGGTACTAGCCAAGGGAGAGGTCGACCGCGTCAAGCGAGGCGACGAGGAAGTTGAGATCCAAGGAGGGAACCCTGGAATGACCAAGGGCGGGACAGGAGATGTGCTAGCCGGAATTGTAGTTGGGCTATACGCCAAGAGCTCGCCACTCGCGAGCGCGGTCGTCGCTTCGCATGTAAACAAAATGGCTGGGGAGCGGGCGGAAACTACGTACGGCACGTTTTTTGGTGCGAGTGATCTGATAATTGAAGCGCAAAAGGTGCTAGGAGAGTTATTTAGACTATAGATTTATTTATATATCAATTCAGTATTCAACGCCTCAGTGATAATGTCCAGAGTTTTTATGGCTGTTTTTACGTAAGACGGTAAAGTCTTGGAATGATAATCGACACTTCTAATTGCTGCAAAAAGTAAGTAAAATCCGAGAAAATTTAGATCATCATTCTCAAGATTTCTATCGCGATTAAACCCTAAACAGAAATTTGTGAAGTCTGAGAATGGTTCCTTGTTTCTTAAAGTATGAAGTAGGTAGATCGAGAGATCCTTAATAGGATGCTCCTCTTTCCATTCTTCAAAATCGATAACTGAGACTTCATCGTCAACGCCAACTATTGCTTGCGCGTTGTGTACATCATTGTGTGTAAACACTGGAACAATACTGCTAAATTTTGTATCTACCCCTTTTGATAATAATCTCAACATTGAGTATGGCATGCTTGTTGAGTTTATTTCTGCGATATGTGATTCGCGAAAGCTAGACATTTGCTCTTCAAAATAAGTAAAGTCGTGCTTACCTGAACCTTGCCACTCGTTGCCAGCTATTACCACATTGTCGTGCGCATAGGCAATTACTTTTCCTAGTTTGTATCGGTATAGATCCGACCTCTCTGTGTTTAAGTTTTTACCATTAACCCTGGTCGAAATGATGCCGTGTCGGCCACTTGCCTCATCTTTAACAGCGCATAGTAACTGGGGAGCTGAAACTCCTGCAGTATTTACTAGCCTTAGCCCATCCCATTCTCTTTTAGTGCCGTATTTATACCCGCTGAACTTAACAGCAACGTCTAATCCATTTTGCAGATTACCGAGTAGTACCCTGCTCTTTGTATAGGGATTTATCAATTCGTCGCATATGTTAATTTGGATTGACTCGTCTGGATGATTAAAACTTGGGGCATAGTGAGTGATTGGATATTCTAAGTTCATTGCAGAGGTTAGTATACTATAGGTGTAAATAATAAGTGGAATGATTACATATAGGCTGAGTATTTGAATTGATTTGGATAAATACTATAATAGATTCACGAAAGGAGGTTAAAATGAGAATTCCAAGAGATGCAGAAGGATCAAAACCATTCCAAAAATTCAAACCAGAATTAGTCAGCAGGGATGTTGCGAATGAGCCTGGAATTGGCGATGGCACAAGTTGTGCTGGTTCTTGTGGGTGCGATTCGGCAGATGGTTGTGCTGAATGTGGATGTGGCCGATCACCGAGTAGTCGTAAATAGTGATCACTACCACGACAGTGACCATGACAACCGAAGGATGTCCTTCGGTTGTCGATTGATAAGCGAAGATTATGCTAGATTCCAAATTAAATAGGGCAGATAAGTTACTAGCAGATTTGAAGAGAGTGGCAGATCCAGATTTTAACCTAATTACTAGGCTAAAGTTAGAGAAGCAGTATAGTGACGAGCCCTCTTTTTGGTATTTTTCTAGTAAGTTAAATGACCGTTTTGTTGAGCATAGAGGACATAGTTTTCATTCTCAAGCCTCTGGGACATCCTTTTTCTCTGCAAAGGAAGCGCTTATTAAATGTTTAGCTGAGTCAGTAGAGAGAATTTGTAACTTTATTTTTCTAGAGACAAGCGTTGATCAAACTTCAAGCATCAGATCTATTGAGAACAATAAATTAAAGTATATTGATCCAAGGAAAATGCCACGTTTTTCCCATAAACAGAAAGACTTACTTCAAAAGATTAATCCAAATGAATTAATAAGATGGACAAATTTTCATTCTCTGGAGACAAGTGATAAGTACCTCTTTCCATGTCAAGCAACGTATTTATCTTACGTTCCACTAAAAAATGAGCCAGTTGTTTACCCTTCCATAAGTACTGGAGTAGCAGGGCGAGATACGCTTGAAGATGCGATACTACATGGAGTTTATGAGGTGGTTGAGCGCGATGCCTTTATGATTCATTATCTTAATCGTATACCGCCGAAAACCATAGACTTGACGACCGCAGAAAACGACAAAATATTATCCCTATTTGAGGTTGCCAGGGATTATCGATTGCAATTGCAATGCGTTGACATCACAACAGATATTGAAATACCTACTGTCGCTGCAATTGTGATTGATCAGTCTGGCTACGGGAAAGCGGTTTCTATCGGGTTAAAAACTGACATGGATATTGAAACCGCTATTATTGGTGCCATAACCGAAGCATTTCATACGAGAACATGGGTAAGGAAAGAATATGAATCCAATAAGGGGGTAGTCACTAAGAGCGAACTGATTAAAAACTCAAGCATACTTAACAGGGCTCTATTCTGGTACCCCTTAAGCGCAATTAAAAATATAAGTTTTTGGCTAGAAAAATCTCACCTTGTGCCATTAACGCGAAAGAGAAGAGTTGAGGCAAACCTTAAGCTTGTTCAAGATATTATCTTTAAACACAAATTCAGCATTTATTGGAAGGAAATAACCTTGCCCGAATTTGAGAACCTTAACTATCATATAGTTAAGGTTGTGATACCCGAATTGCAGCAACTGTATTTGAATGAAAAGTATCCTTTACTTGGCGGGGATAGGTTGCGCACAGTTCCAAAAAAACTTAACTCCGAAGTCTTAGTAGATACAATAGATAACTATCCGCATCCATTTTTGTAACAATTATGAAACTAGACAACATCGATTTTTTGAGTGAGTTTCCGCAAATTGAGCCTTCAGCGTCGAGAAAATTTCACATTAGTACAAATATTGATAATATCCAAGATTTTGTAAAAACTCCGTATTCAAAATGGCCTAAATCATGGAAAGAAACTCATTATAAGACATACATACGATTTCCGAGCTTTGAACTCACCGTTCCAAAATATAAAAGGTGGGATTTGCAGAATATTTTGATGAAAAGGGAATCTTCTAGGAAATTTATTTCAAAGCCGGTTAGTGAAAAGGATCTTTCGACACTGCTATATTATTCAGCAGGACAGCGATCTCTCACTTCTAAAACTAATACGACTAAGCGGATGTATCCATCTGCAGGCGCGCGCTATCCAATTGAAATCTATCCATTTATATTAAAACCTACAGGAGCTATAAGGCGAGGGATATATCATTATCATCCACCATCTCATAGTATTGAACTGATTAAAAAAAATAATTTTCTAAATCAAACTTGGAAACAGTTTAGTCAGCCATGGATGAAGACTGGAGCAGTCTTGCTAATATTTACCGCTATATTTGATCGAGTTGAGGAGAAATATGGTAATCGAGGCTACCGTCACGTTATGACAGATTATGGTTTGATTTCTCAAAATTTGTATCTAGTCTCAACAGCTATAGGCGTTGGAGCCTGCTCTATTGGGGGATTTGATGACAACGGAATCAATGAAATACTTGATTTAGATGGAATTGATGAGAGCATTGTTGGAGCCATGATATTGGGGAATATTAATGAATAAATGCATAAATATCTATAATCCAGCCCTTAACGTATCAGTTGTTTCTCTTTATATTAGATCTGGTGCTAGATATGTAGAATCCCGACTGGAGGGCTTGCCACATTTAGCAGAGCACCTTTTTCTTAGTTCAAAAAATAGTCGAAAATCAGACAGGCTGTTTGATCTTGAATCAAGAGGATTCCTTTATAATGCTAGAACGGGAAAAGAGTATGTAAATTTCTATATTATCTGCAGACCGGGGCTAGAACATCAAGCACTTGACACTTTGATGGATTACTCTCGATCGATTGCGATCGATCAAGATGCGCTTGACTCAGAGAAGTCAACCATAAGCATTGAAATAAGCTTAGCAAGTGCTTTAGACAAATTGCTCGAATCATCAGAGAGGGTATTATGGAAGGGAAGCAGCCTTGAAAATCGTGTTTTGGGAACGAAGCTGTCTGTAAGAGCAATTACATTAGATGAAATTAATAGATACATCGACTTAAATATTTCTGAGGAAAAAATAGTCCCTGTCGTAATATCTAGGAAGAGGATAGGTCGTAATGGTGCCATAAGCAAGAAGGCGATAATTAAACCGATAGTCGCCCTTGTCCCACACAAGCGTGTGAGTACATCTTTTAAGAATGGTTATGTTATTTTGTCCATCGCTCTGCCGCCTATGAATGGGTCAGGGCAACAGGCT
>CAZDRB010000022.1:11489-12190 GCA_964507925.1 uncultured Pseudomonadales bacterium | reverse complement strand
AATTGGCACCTAGTTTGTCGTATGCTTTGAATAGTTCTTGCTCGATGTCTTTGGGGAAGGGAGAGCTCTCGATCAGTTTCTGGACTGATGAGGAGGCGCGGTTCAAGGCTAGAGCATTTTCGACGTCGAGATCTTTAAGGATATCCTTGATTTTGTTTTCAAGGTTGTTTTCCTCGATCATGTGTTTGTAGGCACCTGAGGTAACGACAAATCCAGGAGGAACAGGAAAACCTGCCTTGGTCATCTCGCCGAGATTGGCTCCTTTGCCACCGACCACGTCGACATCGTCTTTATCTATCTCGTGAAACCACAATATGTACTTAGGGGCAGGCATAGCTCCAGTTTATCTGCAATCTTGTGAAGTGTAAAGTTGACCTATTTGTTCATCTCGGACTTGAACCAGTCGACGTTCGGGATTGAGGCGGGATCGATACCGTACAGGATAGGTAGATAGCAGGCAACAAACTCCCCTAACTGGATGATTTCAAAGACTTGTTCGAGCTTGGACGGTGCACTTGCTTGGATTAGCTGAACTTCGAAGCCCTTTTGCTCGATAAGATCCTTGGTAATGAGCACCCTTTTTTGAACTCGCTCGTGATACAAAGATGAGTTGAAGAGGAAGAAAATGGTTGTATCGACTGCGAGCTTGGGGAAACTCAAGGCTTCCATATAATGATGGTTGAACTCTGGGAGGTGCCACT
>CAZDRB010000022.1:0-11479 GCA_964507925.1 uncultured Pseudomonadales bacterium | reverse complement strand
CCACTCACTGGTCAACGACTTAGCATTTTCGTTGAACTGGTTGTTGATGACGTGGGCGGCTCCGATCAGGTGTTCGGCTGCGACAAAGATCGTGTGCTTGTCAAAGGTAGCAAATGCAAGGAGTTTGGCTGGACTGTGTTCGTTTTCTGGGCCTAGATTTTTGACTAGCTCGCGCAGATTATCGACTAAGTTGAGAACATCAGTTTCGGCGATATTGATAAGCCCCATTTTGGCAAACATCGCGAGCTGGCCAAAGACAGCGTAACCGAGCGCCATCCGAGGTTGTTTGCTGGGATTAAATTTTGGATCGACTAGGTAGATTGGCCAACCATGCTCTTTGGCCATGTCGGCGAGTTTGCCTCCACCCGTAATAACTGCAATTTTGGCTCCGACTGAGCTTGCTTGTTCGGCGGCGGCCAGAGTTTCTTCGGTGGTGCCCGAGTAACTAGAGAGTAGTACAAGCGAGTCCTTGCTGATGTAGCCAGGGAGATGATAGTGGGGATATATTTCCATTGGTACCTGGAGCTCGTCTTTGAATAGCCTCTTAATGACCAAGCTCCCTAGGCTGGATCCTCCCATACCAGAAACGATAATATTCTTGATCTGAGAATAGTCATCGGGGAAGACTAGATCCTTGGTGGCTTGCCACGCGTCCTGAATCTGGTCTGGCAATGCCTCGACCGAGCCCAAGAGGTTTGATTTGTCTATCTCTCTTATTTTGTCACGTGAGTCGAGAATTGATGGCATGATTATTCCTTTACCATTGATCCGCCTTGTGTTTCTATAAAGCTTACTAACTCCTCAACTTTTTTGTTGATATCAAGCTTAGGATCGTTGACTTCCACATTTAGACGTAAAAGTGGCTGGGTGTTTGATGGTCTGACATTGAACCACCAATCTTTATACCAAACCGTGTAGCCATCAAGCTTGTCGGTGCTGTCGGCGAGACTGGCATATTTTTCATCAAGAGCGCTCAGAACCTTGCCTTTGTCCTCAACCTTGAAGTTTATCTCTCCAGACGGTCTGTGTCGTCGATACTTAGTCAAAAAATCAGAGAACTTTTGTCCCGACTGAGAGAGAATTTCTATGCCTAGAAGAAAGGTAATGATGCCGGAGTCGCAGTGATGATTGTCGTGATAGAAAAAATGTCCAGAGTGTTCAACTGCGAGAAGTCCGTTTTCGATTCGCATTTTTTCTTTGAGAAGTGTGTGTCCGACTTTCCAGCGAATTGCGACACCTCCGTGCGACTCAACAATTTCTTTGACTACCCGACCAATTACGGCGTTGTAGATCACTGTTTTGTTCTCGCTTTTTGGTAATAGGTAGTCACTGAGTAAGGCTCCGAGCGTTGTACCGTCGACGAACTTGCCTTGATTGTCTATAAAGAAAACGCGGTCGGCGTCTCCATCCCAAGCGGCTCCAAGATCAAATCCCTCTGCAACAACCCTCTCTCTTAGTTCGTCTGTTGTTTCTTGAAGTAAGGGGTAGGCTAAGTGATTAGGAAAGCTGCCGTCGAGCTCGAAATACATGGGAGTGATTTTGCAGGGCAAAAATGTCGCAATTTTGCCAAGTATTTGTCCGGCCATACCGTTACCTGCATCTACAAGGATATTTAATGGGTTAATCTTGGGAATATCAATAAAGCTCAGTACATGCTTGATCCAAGTATCCCAAATATCAACTTTTGTAATACTGCCTTTTGTGTTAGATAAAGAGGTATCGACCTTGCCGTCAGTTATCATGTCGCGAATATCGTAGATCCCCTTTTCGCCGCTTACTGGAATAGCATCACGCTTTACGATTTTGAGTCCGTTGTCTGCTGCTGGATTATGTGAAGCAGTGATCATGAGTGATAAATCAACATCTTGTGTAGCTGAGGCAAAGTAGGACATATCAGTTGTGATGAGTCCAAGATCGATTACGTCAATTCCTTTGGAGGTTAGCGCCTTTGCAAGCTGATTAAAAAATAGATCAGAGCTAAGCCTCATGTCGCGGCCAACCGAGACCTTTTTGGGTTTAAAGTAACTGGCGAGTGCGTATCCGAGATGTAGTATGCCATCTTCGTCTATTTGAGCGGGGAGCGTTGCACGAATATCATAATCTTTGAATATTTTTGGATCAATTATCATCCCTCTCCTTTCTAGCGGACTTTATCTTATTAAAGTGGCTAGTAATAAGTCAAGATTATCTAGGTAACTAAGCTTAGTTTGACCCGATTTGACCTTGGTGTCAATTTTTTGGAGCTCGACCATGAATTTTTTGAGCCTAGACTCTTCCCATTTTGAGGCTTGCGACTTGAGTTTGCCTATCTGCCAAGGAGCAAACTTAGGATTTGAGGCAGACTTGATCATAATTAAGTAACTGACTTGTCTTGCGATCATAGTAAAAACAATAATGTCCTCAGATTCTTCGCAAGCTTGGTGAAGGAGAGAGAGCGCCTCGCGGTTATTACCAGGATAAAGGGCGTCCAGGAGCTTAAACAGCACGGTCGGCGTCTTGGCCTCAAAAACTTTTACATTCTTGCCAAGCTTGGCGAGACTGGCTTTGGTGAGTGATTTTTTGTCCCAGAGATAGACTGGCTTATCCCCTTGATAACTAGAAACTAGCTCGAGACAGCGATCCTTGTCTTTGGAGCGGAGACGCGAGAGTAGATTTTCGATAACGATTGCTTCTTTGGAGAAGAGGCTCGTGGTTGCAAGAGCGGATTCTAGCTCGGCAGGAGTGATTCTGCTACCGTCGAGCATTACAAGATCGTGACCTAGTTTTTTTATCTTCTCTAGTTCTTGATACAGTAGTTTGCGCGAGCCAGAGTTTGAGTCACCGTGGAATACGTAAAGCATAGTAATCTAGATATTAGTAATATAGCAAATATTTATTCATCAATGGTCAGCGTATCACCAATCTTGATTTCGTTGTCTTTGGCCCAGCCGGCAGGTGTTTCGAGCACCATGTTGACTGGTTCTCTCGGCGTATAGGTAGGGAGCGGCGTGTCTATATTGTGCTTAACATCGTGATCAATTTGGACAACCTTGTAGTTATTGATCCAGATAATATCGATCGAAAAATTCATGTCTTTCATCCAGAAAACTGGTAAATGCGCCTGGGGAAAAACAAAAAGCATCCCGTTCCCCTCGCTAATACTCGAGCGCCCGGATAACCCCTTCTCCCACTGCTTGGGAGTTTGCGCTAGTTCGAGAGTGAGTGGGATCTCGCCTAATTGACCTCTAGACTTGATTGGGAGGTTGAGCAAAGTGCGGAAAATGTTTTCGATTTTTTGAATGAGAAATCCAGCCTGAAAGATCGGATTTTCACTGGCGAGATTTGAGACTGAGAGAGCTGGCTTTTTGGAGGGCTGAGGTGTCGCAAGCTTTGGATCGCCTTTTGATTTTTTTAGATGATAAAGGACCTGACCAGAGGCGCTGTATAGTTCACCCTCTTTTAGGAGCGAAAACTGGGCAAACTGATCGCCTCCTGTGAGCACGAATGGTGTTACGGCTACGACGTTTGAGTCCTTGTTCCAGATGTTCCAGGCAGTAGTCCAGTAGTTAGCGATGGTTTGAGCCGGGATTTGACGTTGATCCCAACCGGTCTCAGTGATAAACACTGGCTTGGGAGCAAGCTTGAGATGGCTTAGCTCAGTTTTGTAACCCACAATACTTGTAAGCCCGGTTTTGGTGGGAGCGGAGCTAAAGGCAGGATTAGGATAGCTATGACTAGACCAGCCATCAAAATAGCTCCAGACATGAGGATCGTAACGAGTCATACGGTCAAAATAAGTAATGGCCGAGAGTGAGGAGCTACTTGTGGGGAGCGCGAGGTCGAGCGCTGGACCAAGTAAAAAGAAATCGGAACTGCGCTCCTTAAATATTTTGTAGGCATTTTTGACGATGCGCGCATACTTTTCGGGGTTGACGGTACCACCCCACTCTGTCGCGCGATTGACCTCATTAAAGAGAACAATGTACCTATTCTCGACAGGCCAGTCGAGCTCATTTAAAAAATTGGCAAAGTCGACGAGATCGGTATCGTCCCCTGCCTCCCAGGTGCCTCCCTGAGGGAGCGTCGTGATGCGAATGATCGGGATTACCCTGTAGTCACGGGCTTTGTGCATAAACTCTTGCCATTTGTTCTTATCGCGATCTGTTGGCTGAATAGGGACAGTTACATAGCCCCAAGCGCCTCCATTTGAGTTGACTAGGGTCGAGGCAGTCTCGATCTCGGTAGGATGCAAAATGTGAACTCCAAACTTGTTGCCTGGTACCGTACGGGGATCGTACAACGCATGGACCGAACCAGTGACAAAGTGACACAGTGCCAGAGTGAAACAGACAAAAGTTAGTAACTTCATTTTTTGAGTCCGAGGTGAGTGTAGGCACGGTCAGTGACAACTCTTCCACCTTTGGTGCGCGAGAGAAGCCCTAGCTTGATGAGGAACGGCTCGTATACTTCTTGGATCGTGCCCACGTCCTCGGAGAGAGCGCTTGCAAGAGTTTCGATTCCGACCGGACCACCCTTGTGAAACTTGATAATGTGGGCTAGGAGTTCGCGGTCAGAGGCGTCTAGTCCCAGCTCGTCAATTTGAAGTAGCTTGAGGGTTTCCTCGACCGCAGGCAAGCCCAGTTTGCCCTGATACTTGATCTCGGCTGTGTCACGAGACCTTCTGAGGAGACGATTGGCAATTCTGGGAGTACCACGAGAGAGCCTAGCTAAATTTTTGGCTCCGGCTGGCTCTAGCTATATTCTAAGAATCTTAGCTGAGCGGACAAGGACACTAGCTAGATCAGAATCTGAGTAATATTCGAGTTTGTTGATGATACCAAAGCGACTGCGAAGTGGGGCACTCAGATTCCCATACATTGTGGTCGCGCCCACTAGGGTAAAGGGGTTCAGAGTAACAGAAACTGTCCGCGCCCCAGGACCTTTGCCAAGAACGAGATCTAGGCGCTGATCTTCCATTGCTGAGTAGAGAGTTTCTTCGACTACTTTGTTCAAGCGATGAATCTCATCGATAAAAAGGACGTCACCTGTTTCGAGATTGGTCAAAAGTGAGGCGAGGTCTCCGGCTCTGGTGAGCGCGGGACCGGTTGTCGAGTGGATGTTGCCACCCTGTTCTCTCGCGATAATATGAGCGAGCGAGGTCTTGCCTAACCCTGGTGGGCCGTAGAGTAGCACATGGTCAACGGGCTCTTGCCTTTTTTTGGAGGCAGAGAGCGCTAGCTCGAGTGAGTCCTTTAATCTTGGCTGACCGACAAATTCGACCAAGGACTGTGGTCGCAGTGTTATATCGATCTTGATTTCTTCGGTGGCGATTTTTGGTTCGAGAACCGGACTAATCATTTGGCCCTCCCGAGTTTTTTGAGTACCTCACCTAAGGCTTGTGACTCGCTCAGACCAGTTAAGTCGAGGCTCACGATCGCTTGTTCGATCTCGCGTTTTTCAAACGATAGCTCTCTGAGCGCGTCGTAGATGTATGTGTGGGCGGAAGTTGTGGTCTCGACCAGGGTCTTGCCGAGCTCGAGAATTATTTTTTGGGCAGTTTTTTTGCCTAGACCTTTGATGCTCGTGAGCGTATCAAGATCCTGTGAGGTGATTGCAGTCATGAGCTCCTGAGGAGAAATCGAGTCCAGAATTTTTCTTCCTAGCTTTGGGCCGACTCCCGAGACACTAATGAGTTCAAGCAAGAGATTTTTGGCTTGCATAGACTCGCAGGCAATGAGACGAGGAACTACTTGATTTTCGAGGTAGTTGTAGGTGAAAACTTCGATCTTTTTGCCTAGAGGATGCTTGCCTAGCCACTGGCCAATAACTTCGTAACCAATTCCCTCAACCTCGATTATGGCTCCGTCCGGAGTGTGTGAGTCAAGTGTCCCTGTTAGTTTTGCAATCATAGATTGTGTACCTGAGCAGTTAGGGCGACTGCGAGTGCATCGGTTGTGTCGTCTAAGAGAGTTTTAGTATTTAATTTCAAGAGTAATCCTACCATACGCTCGACCTCGCTTTTGCCAGCTGAGCCTGATCCGGCAACACAAGACTTGATCGTGTTTGGGGAGAGTTCGACTGGGGAGAGACCAAACTCTGCGAGGGTGAGGATAATCACGCCACGCGCCTCGGCAACGGAAAGGGCGGTTTTTGTGTTTTTTTGAAAAAATAGCGCTTCTAGGCCGACCTTTTTGGGCTCGTATTTTTGAAGAAGTTTGACTAGTTCATTATGAATCTTGGTTAAGTACTCTCCAGGCTTTGTGTTTTTGGGCATTTCTATAATTCCGCAGTCTACAAGAACGGATTTTGATGGAATACCATCTACTATGCCCCACCCGAGGCGGTGAGTACCGGGATCGATGCCAAGAACTCGAGTCATATCTTGATATTAACTATTTCCCGAACGAAAGGCAAATCCTTCGGCGAGCTCAGGACAGGTTAATTTTGGGCGTGGCGGGATTTTTTGTTGACGGCTTTGAGCTCCAACCAAGTCCTTTTGAGCGCTGCCTCTGCCTGGGCAAACTCGAGCTGCTTGGTCTTGTCTTTGAGAGTTTCCTCGGCTTCTTTTCTTGCTTGCTCAAGCTTGGCCTGGTCGAGGTCTTCGGCGCGTACTGCGGAGTCGGCGAGGATGCTGACTTTACCGGATGCCGATACTTCGAGAAAACCGCCAAAGATCACGACCGTTTCCTCTTTGTCTTTGGTTGTGAGATAACGACAAATTCCTTCTGATAGTCTAGTTAAGAGTGGAGTATGACCTGGCAGAATTGTGATCTCGCCGTCGACGGTCTCGATTGTCAAACTCTTAGCCTCTTCGGTTAAAAGTCTTTTTTCCTGAGTGACGATGTCTAGAGTGAGCAATTTGTTCATGGTTAATGGTTGATGGCTAATAGCTATATGCTATGAACTATTAACTATTTACTTTTTTCCTTCTCGTAATCGGCAAGAACTTCGTCAATGTTCCCCTTCATGTAAAAATCTTGTTCGGGGACGTGATCAAGTTCTCCTGAGATAATCATCTTAAAGCCCTTGATGGTATCCTCAACCTTGACGTAGGCGCCAGGAATACTGGTAAACTGCTCGGCGACAAAGAATGGCTGGGTCAAGAAGCGCTGGATCTTGCGGGCACGAGCCACGACGAGCTTGTCTTCGTCGGAGAGCTCGTCGATACCAAGAATCGCGATAATGTCTTGAAGATCCTTGTATCTCTGGAGCGTCTTTTGGACGGCTCGGGCAACCTCGTAGTGCTCATCGCCGACAATGTCTGCGGAGAGCATCTTACTGTTACTCGTCAGGGGATCAACGGCTGGATAGAGTGCCTGCTCTACAAGTGCCCGGTCGAGCGCAATAGTTGAGTCGAGATGGGCGAAGGTGGTAGCAGGAGCTGGATCAGTATAGTCGTCGGCTGGCACGTAAACTGCTTGGAACGAGGTGATACTCCCCTTTTTGGTACTTGTGATTCGCTCTTGTAGAGCGGCCATTTCGGTTGCAAGATTGGGTTGATAGCCGACGGCCGAGGGAATACGACCAAGGAGTGCCGAGACCTCGGAGCCAGCTTGGCTAAAGCGGAAGATATTGTCGATGAAGAGGAGAACGTCCTCGCCCTTTTCGTCGCGGAAATACTCGGCAAATGTTAGCCCAGTAAGGGCGACCCGAAGGCGAGCACCAGGTGGCTCGTTCATTTGTCCAAAAACCATGGTCGTGTTTTTGATAACCCCAGATTCAGACATTTCATGGTAGAGATCGTTGCCTTCGCGGGTACGCTCTCCAACTCCAGCAAAAACAGAGTGACCGGAGTGTTCCTCGGCGATGTTACGGATCAGCTCCTGCATAATAACCGTCTTGCCAGTACCTGCTCCTCCGAACGCTGCAACCTTGCCTCCACGAGCAAAGGGGGCGATCAGATCAACCACCTTGATCCCAGTCTCGAGGATTGAGGGGACGGATGATTGCTCGGCGAGAGTAGGAGCTCCCCGGTGAATGGGGTCATAGCGCTTTGCTTTGACAGGCCCTTTGTTGTCAATTGGTTCACCAAGAACGTTAAAAATGCGCCCAAGCGAGTCCTCCCCAACTGGAACGCTGATTGGAGCGCCGGTGTCCTCGACTTCTAAACCGCGCCTAAGTCCGTCGGTTGTATCCATGGCGATTGTCCTGACAACGCCGTCTCCTAAGATACTTGCAACTTCGAGAACTACAGTGCCTCCGTCTGCTTTTTTAACTTTTAAAGCTGAGTAGATTGCGGGAATATGACCTTCGAATTGGACGTCAACGACGACCGAGACGATCTGAGTAATTTTGCCTAGTTTTTGAGTTAATTTTTGCATACTTTTCTCCTCATTATATATTATGTTGTCTGGTTTTACTCTAGCGCCATTCTCGCGGTGGTGACGTCTAAGAGTTCGTTTGTGACCTGACTCTGTCGAGCCTGGTTGTAGTCTAGGGTTAAGCTCCCGATGAGGTCACGGGCGTTGTCGGAGGCGCTTTTCATGGCGACCATCCTCGCTGAGTGCTCGGTAGCGCGAGACTCAAGCAGGAGCTGATACACAATCATTTCTAGTTGGTAGGGCATAAGGGTTGAGATCAAGCTCTCTGGGCTCGGTTCGATTGTATAGTCCACGTGAGAGGAGGAGTCGACCAGTTCAGTTGGGGCAATAGGTAAGATTTTGTGAGCGGTAACTTCGTTAGTTAGTGTAGTCAAGAACTTGGGGTAGAGCATGTAGACGCTATCAATCTGTTCTTGCAAAAAGCTATCCATGACAAAGCGAGAAACTGATCTCGTGTCCATAAATGAAACTCTTTCACCAAGCTCGCTAAACTTGGCAACTAGAGGAACATCACGTCCTGGTACGACCCACTTGGCTTTGGTGCCAAGGGCGATTACAGAAAAATTAGCACCAGGCTTTGAGTCTACTAGTTCGCGGTAGGCTCGATAAAGATTGACATTTAGGCCTCCACAGAGGCCTTTGGTCGTACTACTGAGGATGACGAGTATATTTTTTTCTGGTCTGACCTGAGCTAAGGGATGTGAACTTGCGATACTGCCACCTGAGAGCCGCCTGAGGATTTCTTCGAGTTTGTCGGTAAAGGGTCGAGTGTTGAGCGCGGCCTCCTGGGCCTTTTTCATTTTGGAGGCAGAGACCATTTCCATCGCGCGAGTAATTTGCGCAATGTTTTTAGCTGACTTGATACGACGCCTGATACCTGTGAGGCTAGCCATAGATTATGCCTCGTCTTGTTTTTGCAAGTGAGTGGCGGAGTCAAGAACGGCTTCGGCGGTTTTTTTGAGGAGACTCAAGATATCGTCGGTGAGATTGCCTTCTTTTTTGATCGCTTGACAAAGTTTTTGACCTGCGGCAGTGTCCAGATAATCAAGGTAGAGCTTTTTCCAGTCAGCCATGCGGGAGAGCTCAATCAAGTCCGCGTGTCCCTCGGTAACTGTCCAAATGAGAGCAACTTGTTTGGCAACCTCGAGAGGTTCGTCCCAACCTTGCTTAAGAATTTCGGATACCCGTGACCCCTTGTCGAGCTGAGCCTTGGTTTTGGCGTCGAGATCCGAGGCAAACTGGGCGAAGGCCGCTAGTTCGCGGTACTGAGCGAGGTCGAGGCGGAGGCGTCCAGCAACTTTTTTCATGGCTTTGATCTGGGCATCGCCTCCGACACGAGAGACGGAGAGACCGGAGTTGATCGCGGGCTTGAAGCCAGAGTTAAAGAGGTCTGATTCTAAATAAATCTGACCGTCCGTAATACTAATGACGTTGGTTGGGATATAGGCCGAGACGTCACCCGCTTGAGTCTCGATGATTGGAAGCGCGGTCAAGGAGCCTCCACCGTAATCCTTGTTTAGGCGGCAGGCACGCTCAAGGAGGCGTGAGTGGAGATAGAAGACGTCGCCTGGGTAGGCCTCGCGACCAGATGGGCGGCGGAGAAGAAGAGAGAGCTCACGGTAGGCCCAAGCATGTTTACTCAGGTCGTCATAGACAATGAGGGCGTCTTGACCATTCATCGCGTAGTACTCGCCGAGCGCAGCTCCTGTATAGGGAGCCAAAAACTGCATTGAGGCAGGGTCGGAGGCGGTAGCAGCGACAACGGTCGTGTACTCCATAGCTCCGTAGGACTCTAAGGTGTTGATGAGCTGAGCGACAAATGAGCGTTTTTGGCCGATCACGACGTAGATACACTTGAGGTTTTCGTGCTTTTGATTGATGATTGTTGTGATCGCGACGCTACTTTTGCCGATACTTTTGTCGCCGATAATTAGCTCGCGCTGTCCCCGACCAACCGGGATCATTGAGTCGACGGCGATAATCCCAGTTTGAACTGGCTGGCTGACGTGTTGACGGGCGATAACGCCAGAGGCGATACGCTCAACTGGATAGATCTCGACTGGTTCGGGAGCTGGCTTGCCGTCTAATGGTCTTGCGAGCGCGTCAACGACGCGACCCAAGAACTCAGGGCCAACTGGAACGGAGAGAACACGACCAGTGGTCTCGACAGGATCGCCCTCTTTAAGGTGTTTAAAGTCTGAAAGTAAGACTGCTCCGATCTGGTCAGTCAAGAGCGAAAGTGCAAGACCATAAGTGTCTCCAGGGAAAAGGAGGAGCTCGCTCATTTGACAATCCTTGAGACCAGAAATCATGGCAACACCGTCACCGAGGCTCTCGATATAGCCAATGCTCTTTGTGACCGGCGCATCCTTGTAGCGCGAGAGTTTTTGGATAAGCTCATTCGACAAGTTAAGATTTTGTGATTTTTTGGCCATACTTTTAAAGTCTCCAGTTAGGTTAGCGATTTGCCCATACGAGCAAGAGTGCCTGCAATACTCAAATCAAGTTCTCGACCATTGCCGATGATTTTTACTCCGGCGATGAGCGATTTGTCGAGCGTGTTGGTAATCTTGCCGGTTGCGTCAAGCTTGTCCTTGGCAATACTGGCAACTATCTTGAGCTCGCTAGCTCCTAGTTTGTTGGACGAGATAACCGTGATTGCATTCATATATTATTTGAGCTTAGCGAGCATACTTTTGGTAATTTTGTCGGCTTCGGCTTTGGTTATGGTTTCGGCAAGAGCTTGCTGAGCCATGGCAACTGCGAGCTCGGCAACCTGTGCTTCGAGGGCCTTGTTCTTTGCAACTACCTCACTCTCGGCATTTTTGATAATCCGCTCTGCCTCGTCCTTGGCTTTGGCTTTGGCTTTGGCGATGACTTCGTCTGCCTGTTTTTTGGCGTCAGCCTCGGCTGCTCTAATGATCGCACTTGCCTCTTTGCGAGCTTTGGTAATCTCGGCTTTTTTGAGCTTTTCGGCTTCTTCGGCCTGTTTGAGATTTTTGTCTGCCTGCACCATGCCGTCATTAATTTTTTTGGCACGGTCATCAAGGAGCTTCATTACGGGCTTGTAGAGGATCTTGTTGAGAACCAAGAGAATCACTCCAAAGTTGATTGCCTGAAAGAGGACTTGCCAGATATTGATTTCCATGAAGCCTCCTTAAACGAATTTGAGAATAAGG
>CAZDRB010000021.1:0-12317 GCA_964507925.1 uncultured Pseudomonadales bacterium | reverse complement strand
GGCGGCGACTGGGCGGAGCTGGGGATGGGGACGAGAAGTGCTTGAGTATTTGGAGCTCGAAGATCCCTCGATAATCTCGGCAGGGACAAAGATCTGTAATCCAAAAACTGGCGAGATCTTGTGGCAGAAAAATATTGAGCCTGAGGACGCTAGACAAGTGATCTCTATTTTTCGAGAATATCCAGAGCTATATATGCTTTTTAATGATTACGTAATCGAAGATTGGCTGGGCAAGAGGTATCAGGTCAAAACCTTTGTGCCACCAGAGGAAATATATTTTTTGGAGCTTGTGGATGTTGAGGGGCGGCTTGCAGATGAGATTGGTGCGAAGCTATCGCAGGTTTTGGGAGTCACAACGCTGGTTTTGACAAGCCTAGTTGATCCGGAAATGCGAGATATTCACGTGGTTCATAAAGAGGCGACCAAAGAGCAGGCGGTTGTGGAGCTCCTGCGGATCATCGGAGTGGACAAGGAATCGGCAATTGGGATAGGTGATGGGGGCAATGATTATCACCTATTTAATGCGGTGGGAACAAAGATCGCAATGGGTAATGCGGTTCAGTCGCTAAAGGATCAGGCCGATCTGGTTATTGGATCAGTAAAAGAAGATGGGCTCGCTAAATATTTGGAGAGCTTGATTTAGCTGACTACAAGAGCTTGACTGTGCCGTGCTTGTCGAGGATTTTGAACTTTTTTGCACCTGACCAGAGGTATTCAAACACTTGGCGTTGCATGTCGGCAAGCTCTCCAGAGTGGATCTCGACGCAGAAAATATCGCCCTCTACATATCGATACATGCAGTAGACGTCGTTGTAGATGAGGATCTCGAACTGGAAAGGCTTGCCATGTGGAGCAAGGTGGCGGATTTCCCAATATTTCTCGACCATCTCGGTCACGTCGGTCCAGGGCTCGAGATAAGTTGCGTTGGTTAGAGTGCGAGAGGTGATTTTGTTCTCGACAAAGCGGCGCCGCAATTCCTCGGCCTCTCTTTTGGATAAGAAGGCATTCATAGTCGAGAGCTCATAGGTCAAGAGCTCGCCCCTGGCTTTCAGGGAGTTGTAGGTCACCTGCTTGAGTCCCTCGAGGCCGTGGTAATAGAGGACTTGCGACTTAGGGGTTTCTCCTCTAAGTGCGGAGAGCTGAGACTGCAGCGCGGGCAAAGTAGCGCGGAGTTTGTCTAGCTCGTGTTCTCGGTCGGAGAGTAAGAAGTCTAGCTGGTCGGGGGCCAAGGCAGTAAATCTAGCTCCCCTCTCGCCAAGACGCGTTACAACTAGTTTTCGAGCAATAAGATTGTCCAGCAAACGATACACCTTAGTTCTTGCGAGCTTGAGTTCGCGCGAAAGCATGAGGGCCGTGTCTGCTCTACCGGATAATATCTCCAGATAAATTCTGGCCTCAATCTCGCTGATGCCAAGCTGGATAAGAAGATTGATTGTAGTGTCTATTTTTTCGGACATCAGATTGAATAATAGCAAAACTATGCCAGAATACAAGCTATGCAACAAACATTTTTGGTTTTGTCGGTTGTCGCAGGGCTCTTTGCGCCGATTATCGGGATTTCTAGCATCTTGCAAGGGAACTTTCGACCACAGAGAATGACGAGGTTTTTGATCCTCCTGATCTCGTTTTTGTTTGTGGGCACTTTGTGGGCACAGGGTGACCGCAACTCGATATATTTGGCCTCGATCCAACTAGTCATGAGTTTTGTAATCTTTTGCTTATCGATTGCAAAAGGTATGGGTGGTAAGTCGAGCACTGATTGGATAGTTTTTGCTCTGGCGATATTGTCTCTCGTGATCTGGAAGACGACAAGCAGCCCGTTCCTCGGCCTACTTGCTTCGTTGTTTGCGGACTTAATTGGGTTTGTGCCGACCCTAATCAAGTCGTGGAAATACCCGGAGACCGAGGAGTGGAAATTTTATATGGCGGACGTCGTGTCGAGCGCCTTTATTATCTTGTCGATCGTATCGCGCTCCTGGCAAAACCTGGCTTTTCCAATATACATATTCCTCATAAACGCGAGCTGTGTAGTAATGATCGTATTGAGAAAAAGGGCAAAAAACTATAAACTTAGTGTAGATGGATAAACAAGTCTTGGATTTTTTGAGTCAACATCGAGTCTCTTCGCTTTCTGTTATGCTCCCGAGTGGATACCCACATGCTGCCGCCCTGCATTATTCTCACTCTGAGAGTCCGCTAAGGTTATATTTTTCGACTGAAAACACGAGTGTTAAGTGTCAAGGGCTACTAGACGGAGAAAAGGTTAAGGCATCGGTTGTAGTTGGGTTTAGCGAAGAAGAATGGAAAACTATCCAGATGGATGGGGATGTCAGGATAATTAATGATAAGGGCGAGCTTGAGAGCGTAAAGGAAAGACATTACGCCAAGCACCCCAACTCGGCAAAGTACAAAGACGATCCCGCGACCGTGTTTTTGGAGTTCGTCCCGAGCTGGACCAGATACACTGACTACAATACGAGCCCCGTGACGATTATTGAGAATTAGTAAAGCTTTTCTAGGATATACTCAAGTAATGAAGACTGGTGGTTTTTGGCGGAGCCTGGAAAAGTATTTTTGGAAAGTAGTGAGACGATCCCCTCTGCCGTGGACTAGGATTGGCCTTTTTGGCCTGGCTATTGTGCTCCTGGCGTCGCTCGGAAACGTGAAAAATAGCGCGGTGGGGACACGAAATACTCGAGAACTTGTTGAGAGGGCGGCGCGCGCAGGTGATTATGAGCTCGCAAGGGAGTTGTATCAAGGATCAAGTAGCAAGGATCAAGTGCTTGGGGCGGAGAGCGAGCTAGAAGATCTCGTGTATCCGGAGCGGGTAGTTAAAAAGAGGATTGACGAGCTCCTGCAAAAACTAGAGATTTATCCAGGGAATAGAGAGATTTTTCGCGTTCTTAGCCAGCTCTATGCCCAAATTGGCGATGAGGAAATGAGTAGTCAGTACTATGAAATGGTTCGCGAGCTGGATCCAAATAATCTAGATTAGTCTTTTTTCTCTGGTTCGCCGCCCTCTGCTTTTGGTGCCTCGGCAGGCTCGGCATCTTTCTGGTCTTCGCCAGATGCGACCTCGCCTTCTTTGCCCTCTTCACCTTCCGCTGGTGCCTCTTCGACGACCTCTTCTTTGGCTGGCTCTTGAATCGTGGCGATCGGCTCCTCATCTTCGACTGCAAGCTTGATCTTGGTGCGGTCTATCTTAAGGTCCTTGGCGAGAATATCATCACCGAGTGCTTTGAGGGTTGAGATGTCGACCTCGATTGCGCTGGGTAGGTCAGTTGGCAGGGCCTCGACCTCGAGTTCGTTCTTAAGCATGACGAGAACTAGACCCCCTTCGACAGCCTCGGACACTCCAACCACCTTGAGAGGAACGTCGGCGGTCGTCGTTTGGGTGAGGTCTACTTCGTGGAAATCAACGTGGAGCATGTCGCCGGTCACGGGATCTTGGGCATAACCAGAGACGAGAACTGGATGAACTTTGGTATCCCCTTCGATCTTGAGATTGATTAGGCTAGTTTCTCCTGCTAGGCGCATGGTCGTGAGAAGGCCACCTTTTTCGAGCTCGATGGCTTGGGATTTGATGTTTTTACCAAAAATGTTCGCGGGCACTATGCCCTTGGCGCGGAGCTGTTTGGTTTTGCGGCCAAAGATTTTGCGAACGGAGGCGGTAAGCTCGTAGGTGGTCATGGCTACATTATACCATCCTTCGCCTTATTCAGAAAACTGGACGGTGGCACGGCGGTCAGAGGTGTTTTTGAGTTCAAACTTAAGTTGCTGTGGGGCGACCTCGGCGCGGGGCGAGACTACCTCTGGGTTTAGGTAGAGGGGGTAGTTGAGATAAACCGTGATTGGATCACCCTCTCCTGTCCCTGGCTGTTTTTGCCAGTACCAAGAATAGGTGGGGCTCCCCTCTTTGGTTACGCCTGGCGTTTTGTACATGAGCTCGATCGTTGTAGTCTCGGATGTTTTGGTCGTAACTAAGTGGGCGACGACTGTTTTGCCGTGCTCGGCAAATAACTCGAATTCGGAGCTTGAGAGCGCAACTCCATTGACCTTGAGTTCGCTGATGGCGGTGCCCTCAGGAAGGTAGATACGTTGATAGTTTTTGTAGTCTCCGGCTGGCCAGGAGTTTGAGGTCGAGGCGTTGTGATAGGTCAATCTGAGAGTGTGGTTGACCCCGAGATCTTTGTCGAGAGTAATAACCTGTTCAACGCGCCTAGTCACATAGTAGTTGGCTTTGTTGACGCCAAAGTTGCTGTCGACAACCATAGTGTAGTCCTGATAACAGAGTCCTTCGCTTGGGCAAACTGGATCAAGAACTTCCCCTGTCCAGCCGAGTTTTTCGAGAATTGAGGTAGCTCCAGGATTTAGAACAGAGACCAGGGCGTTTTTTTGATCAATGCTTGAGGAGAGTGCGCTTGCGAGCCTAAGCCCTTCTTCTGCCGTAAGGCTTGGGAGCTTGGCAAAGAGAGTGCTTGCAATCGTACTCAGAAACTCCTTTTTTTGAGTGCTGCCGGGGAAAAAGTTGACCTCAGCGTGGTACTGGGCGCGCTCGTAGAGATTTTCGGCAGAGATGGTTTCGTTGTAGTCGGGAATTTGGAGCGGGCCGATGGCGCTTAAGATATCTTCGAGAGTAAAGACGTTGACTGCGACAGTCCCGTCGAGATCCAGGTTGAGTGATTTTTTGATAAACCACTCTGCTCTTCTCGCTGAGCCTGGAAAGTCTGGATCAAAGTTGGAGTCGCGGAGGTACCAGTTGGCCTCTCCGAGAATATCTTTGATTGGTGGAGGGGGCTCGACGTGCCCTTTGAGTTGTCCGTCGGCGTCGTAGACGTCGTAGATTGGAAGGTCATAAAGCTTGCCGTTTTCGAAGTTCATGATCGCGAACGAGCCAATAAATCCTCCGGTTGCCCGAATCTCGGCGTTGTTTTGGAACAGAACGGCGTATTTTTTTCTCCCTCCAAGGCCAATTATTTCTGGAGTTGTCGCCAAGATTCCTTTGGTGGCGAGTGCGGTGCGCTTGATCTCGCCCAGTCTTTCTTTGAAGTCTAGATATTTGCTCTGATATTTTTTTGGAATTACGCTTGGCGCGGTAGAGGGCAAAGCTCCGTCGATCAAGGACAGCTCTTGATAGAGCGACTCGGCGTGGAGACGGCTCTTACTAATGCTTTGGGCAATATCTTGATCGCCATTGCCAAAAATATAGGCAAGCATGGCCTCGGTCGCGATTGCGAGCTTTTCGGCGGTTTTGACGCTATTTTGTGCCTCGGAGTAGGCATTTAAGAGCGTGGTGACCTCTTTGACTTTGGTGGAGTTTTTGAGACCGGGGAAGGCCGAGAGTAGAGACCAATTCGCCTGGAGATAAGTGGTTGCAAAATGGGAAAATGAGGACGGGCTTGGCAAGCTCAGGGCATTTAGTGAGGTGGCAAAGTTTTTGAGGCTAAGGTAAAAAACGGTGGCGGCAAAGGCAATCGTTGTGAGATAGAGAGTAAGGCCGATGAGCACTCCTCTGCCGATAATGAGTGAGGCGCGCCAAGGTCGAGCTGTTTTTTTTAGAGTAGCTTTTTTGGGTTTGACCGGAACAAATTGCGGTGGGTCGAGGCGAAGTGGTGAAAGTTTTTTGGCGGTTTGATGAGACGGCTCTGCTTGAGACTCGAGTTTTGGCACAGGACGGGGTGCTTTGGGCGTGGGAGCTTGCGAAATATTTTTAAGGCTAAGTTTGGCTAAGCCCTGGGAGAGCAGCGGCTCGAGCTTGAGCTCTGGTTGAAAGTTTAGAATGTCGAGCGACTCGGTGATCTTTGATTTGATCAGGGGCGAGTCTCCAGCGTCTAGCCCTGGATCAAACGATAGCGATAGTTTTTGGCTCAAGTTGCGACGGAAGAGATAGGCAAGGTTGAGAAACGAGATGGGTTCTGGGCTCCCCAGGTAGAGTGTCTGCCCCCTGGTTTTGGGGAGCAGAATGGCTTTTTTGAGAAGTTCTATAAGGTCGGGCTTTGCTAGGAGAGAAATGGTTGCAAGACCGTCCCCTGGGATTACAATACCCTCCCCTATTTGCAGGCTAGAAATCCATGAGGACAGGAGCTTTGAGCCTCCCAGATTTTCATCAAGATAGTCTGAGTAAATTATGCGAGTGGGGCGCAGGTGATCAAGGGGGCCCTGAGGAAGTTTGTTTTGAGCAAGTAAAAATACCCGCGAGCTGTAGGTGAGCGCAAGTTCTTCCAGTTTTTTGAGCACGTCATCTGTAGCTCCCGGAAAGACAACTAGGTAGTCAGGATCAAAGCTTTCAACTATAGAGCCAATCTCGGCGGTTGAGTGGATAGCCTGTGCATGAAGCCCCTCTCTCGAGAGCTCTTTTGCAAGTTCTGGGATCAGGTCCGGTTCCTCTCCGAAGATAAGAACGGCTTGCTGTCTGGTTTCGACGGTTAGGGCAGAGCGCGACATATCTTTAGTATACCTTCCTTGAAGAACGCGGGCTACGGGAGAATTTTTTCTATCTTATAACAAAGAGCCACCAATATACCATTCTGTTTGTACGTTATTTTTGAGGTTTTGTGTCTTGGCTATTGAAACCGATCTTCTCCCCTCTTTATGTTCTTACGTTTTTTTGCACGTTTTTGATAAGGCAAAGAACTCGCACTGCCGAGTTAAAATCTAGTTAAGAATTATTTAACCTATAGGAACTGAAAATGATTAGAAGCTATGACTGAGCATCGAGGGTTTTGTTGACTAGCTCGTCAGCTAGGTGGTTTTGGGCCCGGGGGATGTAGGCGATAGAGTAGCCACCGAGCTTGGACAATAGCAGTCTCGCTTCTTGATAGCGAGATAAAAGCTCTTGATTTTTGACCTTAAACTCCCCTTTTATCTGGTTTACAACAAGAAGGGAGTCCATAAAAATCTCGAGTGAGGAGCCGGGGCGATTAGTAACTACCCAGTCAAGTCCAGCAATTAGGCCAGCGTATTCTGCTTGATTGTTGGTGGTCTCGCCGAGATAATTACCGCATTTTTCCAGAATTATCTCCGCGCCCAGATCAGAAATTTCTTTGATTACATAGCCGCAGGCGGCAGGGCCGGGATTACCGCGAGCGCCTCCGTCTGAATATAAAGCTAATTTCATAATTTTTAATTTGCAATTTACATTTATGGCTTTTTAATTTCTTGAATAGTATAACAGGGACAGAAGAATGAACAGCTCGGTTGCCCCAGTAACCATGGCGGCAGCGAGGGCGCCTGAGCTTGGAACAAAGATGAGATTAAGAACCAGGTTGAGGAGAGCGGCGAGCACGTAGATCCTGAGGAGCTTGATTTCTTTTTTTTCGGCGATGAGCTGCCACATCAGGGGCGCAGATAAGAAAAAAAGGGGAAGGAAGAGGGCAAGAACCCTGAGAACTGTGGCTGAGAGCGTGAGTTCGGGGCGAATATAGAGAAGCATGGGAGAGATGCCCCAGGCTAGTGAAGCGAGGAGGAGGCCAAAAAGTCCGAGCGGGGCAAGGGCGCCCCGGACCAACGTGCGCGCTTTGGCGGAATCGAGCTTGATTAAGCGAGGATACAGGGAGTTCATGATAAAGACCGGGAATACGAGAAGCACATCAAAAATACGATAGCTAAAACCATACTGGCCGACCTCGGCCGAGCTCCTATAGACTCCGAGAATAATCGTGTCTAGCTTGCTCGCCGTGATCGAGGCCAGGAGGATCGCGCCCAAGACAAGTGAGCCTTTGATAAGGAGAGCGGTCCGGTGGAGCGAGATAGTAATGGTGAATGAGCCGCGAGCGAGCACGAGGGAAAGGGTGGCCATGAGAGCGTAGCCCAGCGTAGTTGCCAGGAGAAAGTTGGCGAGCGTCGGATCATAAAAAGCATAATAGGCCGTGAGACTTGCCCCAAGGAGGGTGCCTCCGATTGACGAGGCGGCAGAGCGCCAGTAGTTTTCTTGATACTGGAACCAGGCGTTAACTGAGGTGTAGATGCCCTGAAAGATAATTGCGAGTGAGCCAAGCCAAAAAACTGATTTGAGTGTGGGGGTGTAGCCTCCAGGAAGGGCGAAGACAAGAGCGTTTGTGAGAACTACTGCCAGGAGCGACAGGAGAAATCGGGTCGAGATCAAGTCTCCCATGTGCCTCGCCTGGTTCCGGCTGCCGGCGAGGTCGCGCACGACTGCGGCGTTTAAGCCAAAATCGATAGCCGAAAACGCGACGGCAATCAAGACCAGAGACTTGGTTAAGTCGCCAAAGATCGCGGGGCCAGAAAGACGAATAATGATGGCTGTGGTTAAAAAAGTCAGGCCCGCGCCGACGAATTTGGCCAGGAGCTGGGCAATGGTATTGCTAGCGACCTTTTTGAGCATGAGGGTAGTTTAGCATTTGAAAAGATCGAGGAAAAACTATTTGGCCTGGCTGTATTGAAAAGCAGATTCTGGAAAATCAATCCAGCCGCGACGATGTATGACCTGATGTGTTCCTGGTAGGAGGGTTATTCTGGAGTTAAGCGGCGTGTTTGTGGGAATAGGAAATAAGATGTAGTGGGCGTCCAGTCCCGCCTCTTGTAAGAGCTCTAATATTTCTCCGATGGTATAGTTGCTCGTGGCAGCTTCTTTAAAACTCATCTCTAAAATAGTTCCCCCATTCAACCTGACCTCGAGAGGTGGACCCTGCTCTGCAATTCCACTTTGAATGTGTACTTCTTTTACTTTCATTGTGCTCGCCATAATTTGTATTATATAAATAATATTATAGGTTTGTCAATGATGTTCTCAGGTACAGAAGGAGGATAAATAGACCCTGGGGGGAGGTGAGGAGGTAGTGGTCGAGGAGGAGAAGGGGAATTATTGGGAGTAATGGGTATAGAGTATGGGGCATAGAGTGTGCACGCAAGATGAAGAGAATAGCGAGAACTCCGAAGACGCCGAACCAAGAGAGAAAAAGGGTAAAGGAGTTGTGGTCGGGCTGGAGGATGGGGGCGAGCCCGCCATCTCGAGACAAAAGAGGATAGGTCGAGATGCTGGCCTGGGCGCCGGCACCAAAGACGGGATAGTTATTGAGTGCTTTGAGCGATAGCTCCTGGAACTTGAGCCGCTCTGTTAAGGAACGATCCGAGCGCGCGGGAGAGAAAGTATTGGGTATGGCGTATAGCGTATAGAGTATGAGGACAAAATAGAGGAGGCGAAATTTAATGGTTTTGACAAGAAAAAGGGGAATGGCCAAGCCAAAAAGCGCGAGCATTCCCGAGCGAGACTGAGTTAGGAGGACGCCGACAATTACGAGGGTCGTGAATGGCCATCGGCTCCGAGTGGTTTGGGCGAGTATTAGAAAACAAGCTACAAGCCAGCCAGCCAGCGCGTTGGGGTGACCAAAGGTCGCGTATGAGCGAAGGGCGGTCTGACCAAAAAGCGAGGCGGTGGCGATCCCAGGGCTCCCCACAGCGACCACGCTTTCTCCGAGCCAAGTAAATATCCCGCCGAGCGAGTGGCCAGAGAATACTTGTAGGCCAGCGAGGAAGACCTGAAAAATGACGGCCGCGGAGAGAATTTTGGCGAGAGAGCGCGGCGATATTTTGAGTGAAGCAAAAAAGGCGAGGTAGAGCAGGAGGCGGAGAGACCAAAAGAGAGAGGCGAGAGGATTGGCTGAGAACAGGAGGTTAACCAAGGCAATGGGGATCAGGGGGTATAGAGTATGGGGTATAGAGTATGGGCGCATGGATCGGGCCTTGATGCCGAGATACAAAATAATTAGGAGGTCTAAGAAGTAGATTGTGGGCGCCAGGTAGTCGACCCTGATTCCATAAACCAGACTAGATTCTGGCCAGAAGTGATAACCGAGTTGGGTGGCGGAGAAAAAGATAATTAGGCCGGCAAGTGCCTTAGGCACTTTTTGGAGCCACGTAGAGTCGGCGAGCTTGACCCTCTCCTTCGGAATAGGTTGTGAAGTTTTCATCGTCTTGAAGCATGAGGTGAACTTGGCGCCTTTCGGTCGAAGAAAGAGGGGGAAGAGCACAGGGGGCCCCAGTTCTAGTAATTTGCTCCTTGGCTCCAGAAACCATGGCCTCGAGCGTTTCGAGGCGGCGCTGTCTGTAGCCAGCTACGTCAAGAAGAACGTGCCTTCGCTCTCGATTTTGATTGAGCATAAGCGAGAGGACGAGCTGAAGTGAGTCAAGGGTTTGAGCAAATCGACCGATTAGGCGACCGGCCTCCTCTTCGCCCATGTTGATCGAGATCTTAATTAGTTCTTCGGTTTCTTCGACCTGAATCTGGTCTGAAGTAATCTCAAAGGGCTCAAGTAGCGTATGAATTTTGACCAAATCATTTGGCTGCATGTTTACCTCCAATTAGTTTTAGAAATTTTTTCTGATAACGAAGAAGGCCTCCAGGGCCCGAGATTACGAGTTGCTGAACTAGAGAAAAGGCGGTGCTAATGACCCAGTATAGGGCGAGGCCAGAGGGAAACTGGAGAGAAAAAATTACGGTCATAACCGGCATCATAAAAACCATTTGCTGCTGCATGCTTTGAGCCATGTCGGCAATGTCTTCTTTTTGAGCCTTGGTGCCTTTGCGCTTTTCTGGCTCATTTTCGATCGCCGGGAGGAGGGCAAGGGACATAACGAGCTGAATGACGCCCGCAAGAATTGGTAGGGCATAGGTTGAGTCTTTTGTAGCCAAGTCCCACCAAAAAAAGACAGTGCTCACGCCTGAGCCGAGGGCGCCGTTTCCGAGCGAGTTCATAAAGACCTGATATAGGGCGATAAGCACGATAAACTGGGTGATAAAGGGAAGGCAGCCGGCAGCTGGGTTGACGTTGTGGGTTTTGTAAAACTCAACTTGTTTTTGCTGAAAAAGCTTGGGGTCGTGTCCGTGCTTTTTTTTAAGGGCATCTAGCTCTGGTTTGAGGGCGGCGATTTTTTTGGCTGACTTAAGTTGGGGGAGGGTAAAAGGAATCAAAATACCGCGAACAATAAGGGTTAAAAAAATTATCGCCAGGCCAAGATTGTTGCCGAGGACGCCGTACAACCAGAGAAGGGTGTTGAGAATTGGTTGATAAATTAAGTTGTGGTACATAGTTGATGGCTATTGGTTGATGGTTGATGGAGGAACGGGATCAAATCCGCCCTGAGACCATGGGTGACATTTTAGCAGTCTTTTGAGGGATAACCAAGAGCCAAGAAGGGGCCCGTGGTTTTGGAGGGCTTGTTTACAGTAAACACTACAGGTTGGAGAGTATCGACATTTGCCCGTCGAAAGTCCGAGGTTGTGGGCGATGGTTTTGGTAATTTTCAAGCTCCAATTTACAATTTTCATTTAATTTTAATTGTTAAATTTTTCAATTCAGAGTTGATTTGAGCTTTGACTGAGGGCGATTTTTTGAGTGGTAGGGGCTTAAAGATAATTACACAGTCTAGTTGCTGGTCTTTAATTCTTGACCAAAGGGCGTCGTAAGTGAGTCTCTTGAGCCAGTTTCTGGTGGTTGTGAGTTTGTTTAACTTTTTGGGAATGATGACGGAGAGCCTAGATGGCTTGGTGGAGGGGAGCCAGTAGCAAGTAGTAAGCGGGGAGGTGTTTTTTTTTGCGCGGGCGCGGAAGGCGACAAGCTCGGTTCTAAGAGGAAACTTGCTGACCTTGGGAATCATTTGTTTATTATACAGTGAGGCGAGCGCGGCCCGAGGAGCGGCGCCTCTTGATGACGAGGCGGCCTTTGTGGCTGGACATGCGCGCGAGAAATCCGTGAACACGCCTTCTTTTGGTCTTTTTGGGTTGATAGGTTCTTTTCATGATCTGGCTTATGGTTTATAGCTAATAGTTTATCTATTGTATCAAGAGAGAGGGTATTTGTCACGGTTGGAGACAGAAATGATCTATTGTTTGGTGTGGAAAAGTTGTGGATAATGACGACATGGAGATAGTGTCTGTTTGGAAATCTGTACTAGCTGAGCTTGAGCTTTCTGTGTCGCCGGTTTATTTTTCTACTTGGGTTAAGCCCCTAACAATCGCGTCAATCGAGAGCCTTGGTGGAGAGACTCAACTAGTGACCATTCTTTGCCCCTCAAGTTATCATCAAAACATGATCGAGCAGCGCTATCAAGGACAGATTCAGCGCGCGGTGGAGCGGATTACCAGCAAAAAAACAGAGCTGGCCTATGTGATTGGAAAGGACATGTCAAAAGCTCCAAGCGAGCGATCAGCCCCCCTTTTTGACCGGCCTACTCAAGAGCCCAAGGGCTCCGGATCACACAACTTAAATCCGAGGCTGACTTTTGAGACATATATTGTGGGGTCGTCTAACAACTTTGCTCACGCGGCCGCACAGGGCCTGGCAAAGAGCCCGGGAACA
>CAZDRB010000020.1:0-13058 GCA_964507925.1 uncultured Pseudomonadales bacterium | reverse complement strand
GAAGGAGTTGTGATAGAGGTCGAGAAAATTAGAGTAGGATACGGCCATTTTGTCCGGATTGCCCATAAAGGCACCCTTTCTAGCTTGTATGCCCATCTAGACGAGGTTAGTGTCGAGCCTGGGGACAAGGTTCTGCGAGGCGGGAAGATCGGGACTGTCGGGATGACCGGATGGACGACTGGTCCACACCTCCATTTTGAGATGTATCAGGGCGAGCGCACGGTGAATCCGATGAGCTATGTCGGAGTAAATTCAAAATAACAAATCTAAAACAATAATTAAACGTCAATAAAGTTTTAAACTTTAAACATTATTAATTTGTTTAGAATTTGGATCTTGGAGTTTGGCTATTATTTTACGATGGTGCCGATTTTTTCGCCCATGACGGCTTTTTTGGAGTTGCCTTTTTCGAAGAAGTTATAGACCATGATCGGGAGCTTGTTGTCCATACATAGGGCAAAAGCCGAGGTGTCCATGACCTCGAGACGCTCTTTGAGGGCATCCATAAAGGTGAGCTCGTCATATTTTTTGGCGTCGGGATATTTGTTGGGGTCGCGGTCATATATGCCGTCAACCTTGGTGGCTTTCATAATAATGTCGCAGTCCAGCTCCAGGGCTCTTAGCGCTGCTCCCGTGTCGGTAGTAAAGTAGGGGTTCCCTGTGCCTGCCGCGAGGATAACCACCCTATCCTTGTCCATATGGCGAAGAGCGCGACGCCTGATATAGGGTTCAGCGACTGCCGGCATCTCTAGTCCTGACTGGACGCGCGTGTCTACTCCGGACTTTTCGAGAGCATCTTGGAGAGCGAGGCAGTTCATAACTGTTGCGAGCATGCCCATGTAGTCGGCGGTTGAGCGATCGATGCCATTGGTAGCTCCGGCCATGCCACGAAAGATGTTGCCGGCACCTATAACGACTGCAACCTGTGAGCCTGTTTCTCTGATTGATTTGATTTCTGAGGCAACCTCTATGGCGGCTTTGGGATCGATGCCGTATTCGCGCTCACCAAGAAGTGACTCGCCACCTAGTTTGAGGAGAACGCGTTTGAAGTGGGGCTTAGGCATGTTAGAGGTATTGTAAGCTGATCTTGTAAAAGTATCAAGATTTACTTACATCATTCCGCCCATGCCGCTCATATCGGGAGTGGGTGAGGGTTTGTCTTTTTCTTTGACGTCGGTGACTAAGCACTCGGTCGTTAAGACCATGCTCGCAACGGAGGCGGCATTTTGAAGTGCGTTTCTTGTCACCTTGACTGGGTCAAGGACGCCCATCTTGAGCATGTCACCAAACTCGAGGGTCGCGGAGTTAAAGCCGTAGCTCGCGCTTTTGTTTTCCAAGACTTTCCTCACAACCCAGCCGTCGTCGGCGCCGCTATTTTTGGCGAGCCAGCGCAGAGGCTGTTCGAGAACATCTTTGACTATTTTGATACCAACGGCTTCGTCTTCGCTTTCGCTTTCCATGCCCTCAAGAACTGAGGCTGACCTCAGGAGCGCGACTCCGCCACCCGCGACAATGCCCTCTTCAATTGCGGCCTTGGTTGCGCCAACTGCGTCTTTGACCCGCTCTTGAATCTCTTTCATTTCTACTTCTGAGGCGGCACCGACCTTGATGACGGCTACTCCACCTGTGAGCTTGGCGAGTCTTTCGGCGATTTTTTCGCGGTCAAACTCGGACTCGGTTTTGTCGGCTTCCGCTCTAATTTGCATAATTCTGGCGTCGAGCGCGCTCTTGTCGCCCTTGCCACCGACTATTTTGGTTTCGTCTTTACTGGCTATGACCTTGTCGGCTTGTCCCAGATCCTCGATCGTGACGGAGTCAAGTTTACGACCTAAGTCGCCTGAAATGACGGTCGCGCCGGTTAAAACAGCGATGTCCTCGAGCATGGCTTTCCTACGATCACCAAATCCAGGAGCTTTGACTGCGAGAATGTTAAAGGTGCCGCGCATTTTGTTGACTACTAATGTAGCAAGGGCCTCGCCCTCGACATCGTCGGCGATGATGACTAGGTTTTTGCTGACCTTGACGAAGGACTCGAGGAAAGGAACCATCTCTTGGATGCTCGTGACCTTTTGGTCGGTGACGAGGATATAGGGATTGTCCATCTCGGCTTCCATGTGATCAGGGTTTGTGACAAAGTAGGCAGAGATATAGCCCTTGTCAAAAGCCATACCGTCCTTGTGCTCGATTTCGATCTCAAAGCCCTTGGACTCCTCGACTTCGACAACGCCGTCTTTGCCTACCAAGTTGAGAGCTTCGGCGATTTTTTTGCCGACCTCTTCGTTTTGGGCACTAATAGTTGCGACCTTGACCCAGTCCTCTTTTTTGACTTCGGTCTTGACTCTTTTGAGCTCGGTGACGACAGCCTCGACCGCGCGGTCGATGCCTTTTTTCATGAGCATAGGATTGGTGCCGGCGGTCACGTTTTTCATACCTGAGGAGACAAGCTGGTGAGCGAGGAGGGTCGCGGTCGTAGTTCCGTCACCGGCTGCGTCGTTGGTTTTGCTCGCGGCTTCTTTGACGAGCTGGGCTCCCATGTTTTCGAATGAATCCTCGAGCTCGATTTCTTTGGCTACTGAGACGCCGTCGTGGATGATGTTGGGGGCGCCCCATTTTTTGTCGATTGCGACGTTTCTTCCTCTTGGTCCGAGGGTGGTGACAACGGCAGCGGCAAGTTTGCTGACACCGGTTAAGAGTTTTTGGCGGGCGTCGTCGCCGTAGATGATTTGTTTAGCAGTCATAGATAATCTCCTTATTTAATAGTTGCAAGTATGTCGTCGAATTTGAGGAATTGGTATTCCGTTGTCTCGATCTTGACGTCGTTGCCACCCCATTTTTTGTAGACGACTCGGTCACCGACTTTGACAGGACTTTTGAGTTCTTTGATGCCGCTTTCCCAGATAGAGTCGCCGACGGCAATCACGGTACCAGCCTGGGGTTTGTCGCCCGCGTTATCGGGAAGGTAGATTCCGCCCGTGGTTTTGGTTTGTTTTTCGGCTGGCTCAACTAAAACGTAGCCAGGCATTGGGGTAAGTTTTTTGGGATCTAGCTGCATAGCTCCTCCTGTAAAATAATTATTTATCACTCTATCCGTTCGAGTGCTATATTAACAAAGGCTAAAGGTTGCGTCAACTGGATCAAACTCGACATTGGACATGGATTCGACTTCGCTCACCATCCTCACTTTGTGAGGACCTGATTCTCGGGAAGACGAAAGAGCCCCTCGCCTAGCCTGTTTTGATCCAGGTAGTGGCCGATAAAGCCGATTGAGCGGGCGAGCACAAAGATTGCGTTAAAAAACTCGGCAGCGAAAAGGGATTTTATTTCGCTGTTTGTAAGCTTTTCTTCGTGCATAAGTACGTCGAGCAAGATCGCGCCTAAGGCGCCGTCGACGTTTAAGATCAAATTGGGTTTTTTGGCAGTCGTAAGCTTTTCGATTTTTCGGGCAAAGTCTAGGTGAGGAGTTGGCATTTTGCCAAGATTTTTGAGGAGGAGAGCGACACGAGGATCGGGTTGGTCAAGGCGATACTTTTTGTGACCTATGCCGGCGATATATTTTTTTTGTTTAGCAAAGGACTCGACGACTTGAGCGGGGGCAAGACCGGACTCGAGAGATTCGAACCAGATCTTAGCTGAGTCGTTGACGGCGCCACCAAAGCGTGGCCCGATCGTGAGGAGACCCGAAGCGAGTGATGAGACCAGGTCACGGCCAGCCCGGGCGCTAATCATGGTATTGACGGCACCTGAGACGTAGGGGCCATGGTCGACGAGGAGACGAAAAGAGAGGTCGAGGAGAGCTTCGGTTTTTTTGGATTTGAGGGGCTTGCCGAGCCAGAGGGAACCTGCGATCCAAGCAAGAGAGTGGGTTTTTGCCGTTTGGATAAGGCTCTCCCCTAGAAGTGTTGGTTCGCCATCTTTTTCTCCGGAAATAGTAGATGTGAAGAGCGAATGTTCTCTGCCTGATAAGTTGTCCATGTGATTATTTTAGCTTATTCACGAGACTAATAAATTCTGTAAATGACTGAGAGACCAAAAAGCCGGCAGAATTCAGGGCGGTTCGTTTGGATATGGCCATGGTTCTTTGTTTGTCAGCCTTGGCTTTGGCGTGACCAAACTGGGGTGAGTCGGGGAAAAGACTCGCCACGGTTCCCGCAATATGGGCGACAACGGGCTTGGTGAAGAGAGAGGCTTCTTTGAGTTTGATAAGCTCGTATTCGTCCTCGCCTCCGAGCTCGCCGTAATAGAGCACTCCTTTGGTTTGAGGGTCGGCCTCGGCAAGAAGAAAGGCATCGCGGGGAGAGAATATTGGGAAGCGGTCTCCGCCAAAAGACAAGGCAAATGAGAGGCGGTGCCCGGCGCTAGCTGCGATATTTATAAGCTCGTTGGTCATCCCGCCAGACGCGGACATAATGGCTAGTCCGCCTGATTCAAATAGCTTGGAGTCACGAATCTGATCAGGAGTAATCCCTCCAAGGGGCCCGAGCTTGAGAGCGCCCGGAACTAAGAGTCCGACGGAGGCTGGGCCGACGAGCATCGGGGCAGTGTCACGGTTACACAGTGTCACGGTTTGGATTAGCTCGAGGGCGTGGAGCTCGGGAACGTTTTCGGCAAATATTGCGCCGCCCACAAAGTTGGAGCTTATGAGCTCTAGTGTCGAGGAGAGGACGCGGCGAGAGGATAGTAAGTTGAGAAACCAGAGATTGGATATCGAGCGAATGTTTAGACTAGCAAAATCACTCGAGGACTCTATGGTCGGGATAAGAACTTCTTGACGACCAAAAAAATACTTGGCAAAACCCACTTTCCCTGTCACGATCCCGATCACGCTGCCCTCTTTTTTGTTGCAGTAATAATCAAAGTCAAGGATTGATTGAATAATTTGAGGGTGATTGCCAAGTACCAAGATCTGATTATGGCGAGACCTGATTTGTTTGAGCGTGATCATAGGAGACGCTCCTTGAGATCTGAGATGATTTTGGTTAAGGGAACCTGGTGCCCATAGACGGCGCCAAGAAGTTTGGCTTCGCTCAAAAAATCGGACATGAGCTTGAGCCCTTTGACTTCGTTTGGACCTCCCCGACGAACGTAGACCTTGACCTTGTGCTTGAGGAGCTCTGGTTTTTTTTCATCGAGTGCCTGAATGATCCCCCTAAAGGTTTTGGCGACATCGGTAAAGTTGGCAACACCTCCGGCAATGATGAGGGTTAATGGTTTATGGTTAATAGTAGATGGTCGGCTGAGCATGGCCTCGAGAATATATTTGGTATAGAGATAGACATCTTCGGTTGACGGGGCGCCGGAGTATTCTCCGTAATTGGCGAGCTCCTGGCCTAGTCCTAGATCAGCTACTTCGTCCGCCAAGACGAGACTTGCGCCGCCTCCTGAGAGCAGCATCCAGATCGCACCCCCTGGATTGAGCAAGCGAAATTTGAGACTTGCGGGAGTGCGTGCATCAAGACTGGCGATTTTTTGCTCGAGTGGGCTGACTGATCTGTCTTGAACCATGGGGAGTGCGGTCGGGGAGGCGCTATCTTGTTCGACGGCCAGGTCGAGGGGGATGACTTTGTTTTGGCGGACAAGAACTGGATTCATCTCGACAAATACTAAGTGATTTTTTTCGAGAGCGGGAATCAACTTGGAGAGATAGGTGTGGAGCACTGGTAATTTGAGGTGATCTTGTTTTGGATTCCAGATAAAAGTCTCAAGATTGCTCCAGCTTTGTTCGACATCGATCCCTCCCGCGCTAAGATAGGAGACTTGCCAGCCATCTCGAACTCGCTCCAGCGCAAGGTAGCGCTCTCCTCCCTGACCGTGCTCTATCATCGGCTCAACAAGAAACTGAGACCACCCTCGCTTGCTCCAGGATTTGATAAGGGGCGGAATTTCTTTTGGGCTCAAGTTGAGCGCGACAAGGCCCTGAACTCCTCGTTTTTTGATTCCTTGATCGACCTTGACTACCAAGTTGTTTCCAGGAAAATGCCGCGAAATCTGAGAAACTGACGGAGTCTCGGTTAGTTGCAAACCTTGATAATTTGAAATAAGAAGTGACTTGGCTGTATATTCGGAGATTTTGACTCTGGGCATGTGGCAATTTTATACTACCGCGACCTCGGAGAGTAAGACGCCTTCGCAGATGAGGCCGCGATTTTGGAACTCGCGGTTCAATTCTTCTTTGAGGGTGGACTCGAGTGAGGCGCGTGAGTTTTTGACAATATTTGCATCGACAGTAGAGAAAATTGCCGAGATCTTGGAACGACTAAAGGGGCGAATAACCTTGGAAACAAAGTGTTCGCCGATGTTTTCCCAGAGTTCGGGGGCGTTTTGTTTGTCAATTTTAAAGAGGATCGAGCCCTCGACTGTGACGGCATGACCATCTTTGGTGGTGGACTTGATCGGCTCGTCTCCGAGCGCCTCTTTGTTGCCAAGGTCAAAGCCTTTGTGGATAGTGTACTCGAGGACCTGGGCGTTAAAAAGCTTGGCTACCTGCCAAAAAGGAATTTTGAGGTGAAGGCCGGGACCATAGACATTTTTGAGAACTCCCCGACCGCGGTCGTAGATACAGGCAATGTGACCAGGGGGGACGGAGATAAAAAAGCCTCCGACCACTTCGTCTGCTAAAAAGGAAACCACGAGGTTGTCAAACATACAAAGTTATTCTAGCACGATTTCGGACTGTGGCTTAGACCCTCCTTCGCCTTTGGCTACGGATGGGCGAGGCGTGAGCTTTTCTGACAGGCGACGGCCCCATTCCTGGAAAAGCCTGACTGTTGAGTAAAGGGCGGAGAAAGAGAGCGAGGAGATCATGAAGATCTTTTTTCCTGATGGGAGAAACATGAAGATTATAAACGAGCCGAGGGGAAGAACAATCTGTAGGAGAGCTTTGTCTTTCCTCGAGACTGGGACTGGAGAGCGAAGAGCCGCCAAGACCTCGACCACAAAGATCATGAGCGACTGGATTAAGTTGAGCGTGAAGTTGGTGTGGGTAAGGTCGTATTTGCCGAGAAAAAGTAGGTTGATACTACCTGGTTGGGGAATAAAGCTATATAGTAAGTGAAAATCTGCGCCGCCGAGTCCGGTTGTAAAGATACGATAGAGCATAAGAATAATTGCGAGGCCGATTGCGAGGTTGACCGAGGTTGCGATCACGCTCATCGTGTTGCCACGCATAATCGCCTTGATCTCGGCTTTGAGGCGGATCGGTTCGTGAGAGTACAATCTCTTGGCCTCGTTGACTTTTTCCACTATTTTGAGCTTGTCCTCCTCACTTCTTTCGCCGGCGATTGTAAGGGGGAGAAGAATGAGGCGAACTACGACTGAGAAGATGATGACTGCGATACCCATGTCGGCGAGGTCGGGGTTGATTTTTTCTAAGAGGAGGTAGAGCCCAACGAGAACGTTAAAAAATGGTTGGTAGATATAAGTTTCGAACATATCTTTTAGTAATTAGTAATTAGTAGATAGTATATAGCTAAACGAAAATTATTGAGAGCTTATTATTTTTGTAGTCGAGATAGCTGGATTGTGATCGTGAACGACCACCAGCTCGCAACCATGTTTGCCGGCAAGTTTTTGTTTTTGAGCCTGAAACGAGGTGTGGCTTGAGATGGCGTAAAACTGCGGTCGAGCGGCGAGGATCAGGCTTTCGTAGGCCTTTGGATTGTCAAAGTTGTCGTCCAGGGCGACCACGTAATCGGCAAGGCCACGGGCAAGAATTTTGCGGCAGCGATCCAGCTGAGTCTCGATTGGTCTGCCCTCCCCTTTGAGCTTGCGGGCCCGTGCGTCGGACTCGACTGCGACAATTAGGATGTCGCCGAGTGCGCGGGCATTTTGCAAAAACTTGATATGTTCCTTGTGTAAGAGGTCGAAGAAGCCGGTTGCAAGTACAATCTTTTTTCGTTTCTTTCTCAGCGAGATTGAGACTGGAGCGATCGAGGTGAGTGAGAACAACTCTGGGGGGGCGGGGTTCTGGGGATGGAAAAAGGCAGAGTTGAGGGTGACGTGTTCGCGGGTTAGCCTCCCCTTCATATAGAGGTATTGGAGGTGAAAGAGAACTAAGTTGACGGTCTTGGTTAGTTGGCTCTGGGCCTTTTGATCAGTCTTTGTAGGCTGAGGGAGGATCACGTTTGGCAGAAACTGTTTAATCCATGAATTGGCATTTAGTAGTGCGGAGCGCGTGCCGCTCGGATCAAAGACTGGCTTGGCCTGAATGAGCTCGTAGGCTGTGTAGAGGCTCCTTTTGGATGTTGGGAGTGAAAGGGCGCGGGGAGTGAGGTAGAGATTGAGGCAGAGCTTGTTGGGTGAGATGTTTTCTTTGGGGCGGCGGCGCTCCCCGAGCACCTCGGTTATAAGAGTAAGTAGTAAGCGGGAGATCCAGAGCATGTCATCTTTGGCGATGATCATGAGATCGAGGTCGTCGGCCTCGGTTGCACTCCCGGCTCCGACTGAGCCGGTTACATAAACTGCAAGAATTCCCGGAATTTTGGCGATTGTTGGGACAAACCTCTTTATAGTCTCGAGTTTTTTTTGGGCGAGGGCGCGTTTTTTGAGATAAGGTTTGACGATGCTCGCCCTTGTTGCCAAGTGATAGTAACCTAAGGTAAGCCCGATTTTTTTGGCTGAGATTAGTTTGGCTAACTCTAATAGAAGCGTTTTTGGAGTTGTTTTTTCTTTGATGAGGCGAGTGTGGAGCGCGGCTAAGTCAAGAGGAGCTCCGTAGTAATCGGTGTAGGCAAGAGTAGCTAGAATCTGGCTCGCGAGGGTCATTTGGCCTCGGGATATCGGGACAAGACCTGGGCGACGCCTTCGTCGAGAGTTTTGATAATTGAGCCGACAGTTGAACCGGTATTGATGGCGTTGACGGCGTCTTTGTAGTACTGAAGAAGCTGGTCGTTGAGACCGTCGTCGTAGGTGCGGTCGGCTAGATACCAAGAGGTGTATTTCCCTCCCTGAGCGATGACGGGGGCGAGGACCGGGTGAGTGGAGAGGCTTGCGCCTAGACTGAGTCGGGAGTAAGGCTCGCCGACTGCGCGGATCTGGCTAGCCCCAGCAAAGATTTTTTGCTGAGCCTCGGGAGAAGTTAAGAACTTGATAAATTTCCAGGCTTCTTCGCGGTTTTTACTGGTTGCCGGGACCGCTTCTGCCCAGTAAGTTGCCCAGGCGACGTCAGCTGAGGGCAAGGTTGGGGCTGGGGCGGTGCCGAACTCTAGTTCGGGATTGATTGCGGCAATTTCTGATGCCTGCCATGCAGGAGCCAGGATCATGGCAACTGTTCCAGTTGCAAAAGCATAGATGGAGTTAGGCTGGGTTTGATCCCAAGACTTGTCTTGAGTGGAGAAGATGGTGTAAAAAGTGAGCGCGTCCTGAACGGCAGTGTCTGAGGGCTTGCCTGGACTGCCTGAGTTTTGAAGGATGAGGAGTCCGAGAATATCAGACCAGTGATCGATGTTTTCGGCGGTGCCGAGGGCAACTCCGGCGCGCTCGATAATTTGGGTTTCGGGATTGCGTCTCGTCAAGTCGAAGGCCAGTTTTCTTAGTGCATTCCAGTCGGTTGGAGGAGTGGCATTAAGCTCCTCGAGCATCTTGGTGTTGTAGTACAAAACCAGGCCGTCGATCTCGATCGGAAGCGCGTAGATCTCCCCTCCCGCGACAAGGTCTTTTTGGACAACTGGGTAAAAATCCGCAAGGTCAGCGGTTGTTACGACCGATTCGGGAGCCGGGGCGAGAGTACTTTTCATCATAGGGAGCCAGGTATTGTGAATTCTAATAATGTCGGGTGAGCCAGCGCCACCCTCTGCCGATAGCGCTCGAGTGCGATAGTTTTTTGGCGACTGCATGGAGTAGCTAATTTTGACATTTGGATTTTGAGTTTCGTAGTCAGCGATGACTCCCTGCATCGCTGATGACGGCTCCCAAAGTCCCCAGTAAGTAAGGGTGACCGGCTCGGCTTTTTTGAAAAACTTGGGCAGAATTGTAAAAGCGAGAACGCCGAGTACCAAGAGCGAGACTACTCCAATTATGATCGGAATAAGATTGCGAAATGGTGAGGATGAGGGAGTAATGGTTGACGGCTCATGACTTATGGTTGATGGAGGAGCGACGGGAACAGGCTCTGGAGCAGGAGGCGTGGGTGGCGGGGGAGCTACTGGCTCTTGAGGAGGGAGTGTGGTTGCGTCAATTGCTCCGGCGACTGGCTCGGCTTCGTAGATTTTGGTCGGGTCGGGGAATTTGGGCATACTAAATTAGTTTATAGTTTATGTCTTATGGTATACGGCAGTACATTTGTACTATCATGATAACAGAGATGAAGAAAAAATTTAAAGTAATTGGGTTTTTTGGGATAGGCGTCCTCGCCGGATTATTAATTTTGATTGGGATTACAAGGCTCGTGTGGCACGGCAAGTTTTTTCCGGGAGTTCAGATTGCTAATATTCCAGTCTCTGGACTAACGCGCGAGGAGGCAAAAGAAAAAATCCTGGCTTCGGCAGATTATTATCACGCAAGATTTGAGTTTAACGGGGCTAGCTGGGAAGCGCCTTCTCAGGCTGTTGAGTTTTTGATTGACGCCTCTTTGAACAGTGCATACCGCCATGGCCGCAGGCTAAATCTAAAGGATTTCGCGAGCTCTTTTGTGGGCCTAAAAACTAGCTACCCCCTCGTCTTGGCTGAAGGTAGGACCGAGATTATGGTCGAGCTCCTCGAAGAAATATCTGTGAGCGTGGAGATCCCTGAGATTGAGCCGGTAATTGAGGTTGTAGGCGGAGTGGCTCAGGTCAAAAATGGAAGCGATGGGGTTCGAATAGATAGTCAGGAGCTAGACCTGGCAATTAGAGCGCGTTATGGCTATCTAGCAAGCGAGAGCGTAGTGGTGCCGGTCAGAACAGTGATAAGACACTTGAGCGAGGAAGAGCTCAAGGCTGTTGCAGATAGAGCAACAATACTCGCAAAGAAAAAGATAGTTCTCGAGTTTGAGGACGAAAAAATTGAGCTCACAGGGAACGAGATTATAAGCTTGCTCTCGACTCTTGGAGGAGAGGAGCTCCTGGACGAGCGAGCAATCAAGGAGTATGTCGAGCGGGTGGCCGAAAGTTTGAACCGAGAGCCACAAGATGCGAAGTTTGTGTTTGAAAATGGCGAGGTACAAGAATTTGCGCCTGGGCGTGACGGAGTGGAAGTCAATTTACAATTGACAATTTACAATTTACAAGCTGGGATTGAAAAATTACTCAGTAGTGAAAGTAAACAAGAAAGTATAAAAATTGAGGCAACAAGGACAGCGCCCTCGGTCACGACCGACAAGGTTAATGAACTCGGGATCCGCGAGCGAATCGGGCGTGGAGAGAGCTATTATGCTCACTCGATCCCGAACCGGGTGTTTAATGTTGGGCTTGCTGCCTCGAGAATTAATTCCACTCTAATTGCGCCGGGCGAGGAATTTAGCTTTGTCCGAGAAGTCGGCGATATCTCGAGCGCAACGGGATACCGTACGGCGTATGTGATTTCTGGTGGGAGGACGGTACTTGGAGACGGAGGTGGAGTGTGCCAGGTCTCGACCACGGCGTTTCGCGCAGCGATGGATGCCGGACTCCCGATACTTGAGCGCTGGGCACATGCATACCGTGTCGGATATTACGAGCAGAATAGTAAGCCCGGGGTGGACGCGACTATTTATGCCCCGAGCAAGGACTTTAGGTTTTTGAATGATACGCCGGGACACATCTTGATTCAGACCATAAATGATCCGGCTAAGAGACACTTGGTGATCGAGATTTATGGTACGTCAGACGGGCGGGTTGCGACAGTGTCTGAGCCCAAAGTATGGGGGGTGGCCCCTCCCCCGCCGGATTTGTATCAAGATGATCCCTCACTCCCTGCGGGAGTTGTGCAACAAGTTGATTGGTCGGCGTGGGGGGCTAAGACGAGTTTTGAATACAAGGTCGAGCGCGACGGGCAAGTGATTTATGAAAAGACGTTTAATAGTAGTTTCCGGCCATGGCAGAATGTGTTCTTGCGAGGAACGGGAATTTAAGTCTGGTAGAATAGTTTGGTGAGCATGAATTCTAAGTACGAACATAAAAAAGTTGAGGCGGAGATCTACGCGGAGTGGGAAAAATCTGGTGCATTTGCTCCCAACTTAAAAGCTAAGGGTAAACCATTTACGATCGTTCTTCCCCCGCCAAATGCATCCGGCAAGATGCATATGGGCAATGTGCTCATGATTGCGATTGAGGACTTGATGATCCGCTACCACCGCATGAAGGGCGACCCTACCCTCTGGATCCCAGGAACAGATCACGCAGGATTTGAGACACAGATTACGTATGAGCGCGAGCTCAAGAAAGCCGGCAAATCTAGATTTGAGTTTGACCGGCAGACCCTTTACCAGAACATCTGGGAGTTTGTGCAGGATAACAAGTCAGAGATCGAGGGGCAGATCAGGCAAATGGGCGCCTCGGTTGATTGGAGTCGCTATACCTTTACCCTGGACCCCCATGTGGTCTCGACGGTTTATGACACTTTTGCCCGGATGCACAAAGAAGGGCTCATTTACCGCGACAACTACATGGTCAATTACTGCCCTAAGTGTGGGACGACGTTTGCCGACCTGGAGGTAATGCACGAGGAGCGCGTGGACAAGCTCTACTATGTCCGCTACCCCCTCATCGAGCGAAAAGATAAAGAGCCTGAATATGTGGTGGTTGCGACTACACGGCCAGAGCCAATCATGCTTGATACGCACCTAGCGGTACATCCAAAAGACAAAAAAACTAAGTGGTTAGTTGGGAGACAAGTTGAGAATCCTTTGACTGGCGAAAAAATGGAGATAATTGCCGACGAGTTTGTGGACCCCAAGTTTGGCACAGGGATAGTCAAGATGACGCCAGCTCACGACAAAACAGATTACGAGGTCGCCAAAAAGCACGGCCTCCCTATTGTGGTCGGGATCGGGATGGACGGCAAGATGACCGCGGTCGCCGGCAAATGGGCGGGAAAGAGCGTGTTTACAGCGCGTAAAGAAGTTGTTGAGGAGCTACAAAGCAAGGGATTAATTGAAAAGATCAATG
>CAZDRB010000019.1:0-13473 GCA_964507925.1 uncultured Pseudomonadales bacterium | reverse complement strand
ATAAGTCGAAAAGTTAATGAGCCGGTCACGTCTGGCAAGCATAGCGAGGCACAGGATCGTCGCCGAACTCGAGAACACGCGCACAAGGAGGGGCACTTTCCAGATATTGTTATAGAACATAAGGATTGGTTGCCAGATAGTGGTATAGCGGACAGGACTATCCAAAAAGTGATAGGACAAGCAAGCAAAATAAGCGGGATGGAGGAGGGCGTCTGCGTCCTCGCTCGAGATTGTCGTGTAGTCTATATCTACCCCAGCTTCGTCAATCAGGTTCCGCTTGGCTTCTTTTGCTCCCCACGAGGTATTTGACGATTTTCCCTTGACCTCACCCGGCAGATCAGGATGAAAAGTAGTCCATAAGTTGCCAAACCTGGCTCCGTATTCTTGTTTTAAGATCTCGGCTTTCTTTTGTCCCTCCGCGCCTTCTCGCTCCTCAAAAGAGAGCATAATATGAATTTTCTTGAGTGGATAGGTCTGCTCCGAGAGCTTTGACAATGTCCGCCTGAGAGTATCGAGCGGCTCCTTGTAAGTTGGGACAATCACAATATGGTTGACCTTGGTCCAGTCAGGAAAATTTTTTACATCTCCCATCCAGTCGTAAACCTGAAAGGTCTTGAGTTTAAAGTATCCCAAGACCGCCGAGATAGCAGTTGTCATCGAGCGGTAAAACCAATAAACCGAAAAAGCAATAATATAGTAGGCGACAACATTTGGGATCACAAACGACCCCCAGACTGGGAACAAAATCAAAAACCAAGACACAAAGCCAGGCAGAATCTCAAGCGCACGCTTTGTCCGCACCGGGTGTCGTCTCATCCACTTACGCAAGTTTTTCATGACGAGGATATTATAGTCGAAAAAGCTCTTTCGCGTTCTCGCTCGTCACTTTCTCCAGATCATCCTTGTCTTCGCCCCTCAGCCCAGCAATGTATTTTAGTAGTTCAGCAACATACGCCGGCTCATTGGTTTCCCCAGGCTTCATAAACGGACTATCAGTCTCCAGTAGCAATTTGTCCGCTGGAACTAGTGGCACAAGTCTCGCCACTCGCTTGCTCCAGGTGATATTTCCACAAAAACTAACAAAAAATCCAGCCGCAATCACGGTCGTGAGATCCTCTTCATCATTGGAAAAACAATGAAACTGGCCCCTCGGCAACTTTGGCAAAGAAGTAAGTACCTCCCACGCCTCGGCAAATGAGTTTCTCGTATGAATAATCACCGGCAAGTCATTTTCTATCGCCATCTCGCACTGCATGCGAAACAGCTCAGCCTGTTCATTACTCTTACTCCTTAGCTCATCGCTCGACATATCCATGCCGATCTCGCCCACCGCCACAGCCCCTACAAGGTCAGACCTTGAAGGAAGTGCCCAAACCGAGCTTGCGAGGTAAGGTCTAGCCTTACTGGAATTCAACACTTCTTCCGGATGCACGCCGACTGCTGCGTAAATTAATCCTGGATATTTTTTCGACAACTCGATAGCTTTTTTACTCGACACAATATCCGTTCCCGGCACAACAATCTTCTCGACTCCGGCTGCTCGCGCTCTAGCCAGTACCTCGTCGACCTCTCCGTCATAGTCCGGATACCAAAGGTGGGCGTGTGTATCAATAAGCATGGATTAATCTTAACTTAATCGGGGGAACAGCGACTCGCCTTTAACTATCTTTTCGCCCCCAAACTGCTTTGCTATTTTCTCGGCCGTCTCCGGCATAAAAGGCGAGAGCTCTAGCGCGATCTGTCGGATCTCGCTCACTAGGTGTACGAGCGCCTCCTCCTTCTCCTTGTCTTTCAACTCCCATACTCGCTTCTCCGACACAAATTGGTCGGCCTTTTTGATCCGCTCCCATATGCTCCCCATCGCCTCGTCAAATCGGTACTCTTGCATTGCTTTTCCCATCTCTGTGCTTATCTCTATACTCAATACTGCATACTCTATACTCTCTTTACTCGCCATTGCACTGACCCTCGCCACGAGATTCCCGAGCCCATTCGCTAAGTCCGAGTTATAAACTTCCTCAAACTTCTCGCGGGTAAAGTCGGAGTCCTCAAACGGGTTGATCTTCGCGAGTAGATAATACCGGAGGGCATCAACTCCGTACTTTTTGCTATATTCGACGGGATCGATCACGTTTCCTGTGGACTTGCTCATCTTCTGTCCGTCCGAGGTAATAAAGCCGTGGATAATAATCTGCCTGGTCAAAGGTAGTCCAGCTGCAAATAGCATCGCCTGCCACATCGAGGCCTGTTGCCTAAGATTATCTTTGCCTGCGATCTGCACCGCGATCGGCCGGTCAACAGTTCCCCAATATTCTTCGAACTTAGAGGGTTTACCCTGAGCAGAGTCGAAGGGCCACCCAAGAGCACTAATATAATTAGTCAAAGCGTCAAACCAGACATACATTACATGCTTTTCGTCCCCAGGCACCTCAACCCCCCAAGGCATTTTTGCCTTTAGCCGGGAGATACTAAAATCTTGGAGGCCAGACTCTATAAAATTGCGGATTTCTTTTTGGCGGTTGGCAGGTACCACAAAATCAGGGTATTTATCTAGGTGGCGAGTTAACGCCTCCTTGATCCGCGAATCCGAAAACCTAAAGAAATAATTCTCTTCTTCAATAATCTCGATCGCCTTAGATGGATGAAGCGGGCATTTGCCCTCCACTAGTTCAGAATCCGATTTTTCTAGCTCACAACCCACACAGTACTTGGCGCGGTACATTCCCTTTTCGATATAGCCATTATCCGCACATCGTCTCCACATTTCCTGTGCCGCTGCCTTGTGACTCTCATTAGTTGTCCGGATAAAGTGGTTGTAGCTTAGGTTAAGCGATTGTTTTAGATCCTCAAACTTGGCCGCGTACTCGTCCACATATTTTTGAGGATCTATGCCTTCTTCAACTGCTTTGTCGTAGATTTTCTTGCCGTGCTCGTCGGTGCCGGTATTAAAAAATACTTCCGCACCCTGATATCTCTGAAATCTAGCGATAGCATCAGCCTGGATGATCTCAAGCGCAAAGCCAACGTGCGCTTTTGCGTTCACGTAGGGTAGCGTCGTCGTGATATAAAGCTTACTCATGCAATCATTATATCAAGTAAATGTGAATGCGCTTCCTATATTACTAGATTACTATTAGCTATTTCCTATACTATTTCATTAGCTTTTCCAGTGCTCTCGAGAGCCTGATGCTCCACACATCCGCCCATTCCTCCGCCTTGACCTTTTGAATCGCCTTCTGTAGTCCGCGACTATTCATGTTCTCCGAGACCGAGGCAATCGTCGCGGTCGAGACTCTCAAAACATCTTTAATATGCTCATACGAATGTCTTTTGTCGAGAAACACCGCGATCGCCAGTCTCTTGGCGACAGCCGAGATCTCTCCCTCCGACATGATTGCTTTGAGTGTCTCCTCGACTTCTTGCTCAGATTTTGCATCCGCAATCACCTGATAAAGGATCTTATAGACCTGTTCCTCTATCTTTGCGTTCATGCGCTGAGTTGATTTTTTCATAGCTATGATAGATATACCAACTTTCAATGACTAAAGTCAAGACTAAAACGACCGCCAGTCCCGGGTGCATCAGTCCTGCCGCGCTCAGCACCACGCCCAAAATCACGGTAGTAGCAAGAAGGAGACTTTTAAACAGTGATCCCAAAAATATCCACAGCGTGTACCAAATCGCAAACGACAATATCCCAAAAAAGGGCAGGTAAAGCCCCGGAACAAGCACATCTTTTACAATTTCCGGGTCAAGATACATCACCATGGACACGAGCACCCCCCACAATATAATCAAGCTCAGGATCTTTGGTATATATCGCATAGAACGATTATAATCTAGTTATGGACATAACTATCGCGATGCTCTTTTTTGCTTTTTTGTTTCTCGGCTTTATGCTCTTTATCCTCAAGGTTTTTCGCGACGACCTGCGCGCGCTCCGAGGCGAGGTCACAAGCACCAAAGACACGATCAACGCGAGCTTGACCGGCAATACTAAGGACATTAGCGACCGACTCATGCGTGCGACCGAGGTCATTGGCGATCTCAAACGCGAGGCCGGGGCCTTCGCCGAGGTCAGCCGGAGCATGAAATCGCTCCAGGATTATCTCCAGTCCCCCAAGCTCCGCGGCAACATCGGCGAGATGGTACTCAAAGACCTGATCTCTCAGATGTTCCCGGTTAGCGCCTACTCGCTCCAGTACTCGTTCAAGTCCGGGGCAATCGTCGACGCTGTCATCAAAACAGATGCGGGACTATTGCCTATAGACTCCAAGTTCCCGATGGAAAACTTCCAAAAGCTCGCGGGCACGACTGCCAAAGAGGAACAAGCTAGTCACCGACGCGCCTTTGCTCGCGACATCCGCACCCACGTCAGCGCAATCAGCAAAAAATATATTCTTCCCGAGGAGAATACTCTCGACTTTGCTCTCATGTACATCCCTTCCGAATCAGTCTTTTACGAGGTGGCGCTCGATGACTCGCTTATGAGCTTCGCCCGCGCGGAGCGCGTCTATCCCGTCTCCCCAAACACTCTCTACGCCGCCCTCCAAACAATTCTCTTATCCTTCGAAGGCAAAAAAATCGAGGCCAAAGCCAAAGAGGTCTTCAAACTCATGCGCGCCGTCCAAAAGGATTTTGACAAGACGACTACAGGTCTCACGACTCTTGGTTCGCACCTAACCAACGCTTACAACAAATTCTCCGACGTCCAGTCGCAGTTTAATACTGTCAGCCAAAAGCTGAGCTCCACTCGCGAACTTGATGCTGGCGACGAAAAACCATTACTCGAAAAATAATCATGATCAAAACAACCAAATCATTCGAACAGGCCTACAAACAGCTCAACAAAGAACAGCGCTTGGCCGTCGACACCATCGACGGGCCGGTCATGCTCGTTGCAGGTCCTGGCACCGGCAAGACCCAGACCTTAGCTCTTCGTATCGCAAATATCTTGACGAAAACCGACACCCCCGCCTCAAGCATCCTCGCCCTCACCTTTACCGAGTCAGGCGCCTCGGCGATGCGCGACCGTCTCGAGTCCTTTATCGGAGGAGAGGCGTATTATGCCGAGATCTCGACCTTCCACGCTTTCTGCACCGAGATTATCAAAGACAATCCCGACGTCTTTACAATCGATCCCTCGTCCGAGCCCTTGTCGGAACTAGAAAAGCTCAAGATCATCCACAAATTGATTAAAAGTGCTCCTCTCAAACACTTGAGGCCTATTGGCAGTCCCTACTACTATGCTCAGGCAACTCTTGGCGCAATCGGGGATCTCAAGCGCGAGGCAGTAGATCCAGACGAGCTCGAGGACTTGCTCCGCGAGGAGTCAGACTATCTTGCGGGCGACGGCAAAGATGAACTCAAAAAAACCGAGCTCGCAAATCGACTCAAAAATCTCGCCAAAAACGAGGAGCTTCTTATTCTTTATCGCCTTTACCAAAAGGAGCTCGATGAGACCAGGTCGTTCGACTTTGAGGACATGATCTCCTCGGTCGTGACCGCTCTCAAAAACACTCCCGACCTCCTCGCGAGCATCCAGGAAAAATATCTCTATATCTTGGTCGATGAGTACCAAGATACAAACTCCGCCCAAAATGAGCTCTTCCTCGAAATTGCCAAGTACTGGCAAGAAAAAGCGAACGTCTTTGTAACGGGCGATCCCGATCAAAGCATTATGCGCTTCCAGGGCGCCTCTATCGAAAATCAACTTTCATTCATCAAAGTATATCCAGAGGCCAAAGTCATCACTCTCAAACAAAATTATCGAAGCACTCAAACTATTCTTGATGCAGCCGATTCTCTGATCACTCACAATAATCTGAGAATTAACGACGTTGTGCCCGGGATCGACTCCCGTCTCGTGTCTCAGGTAGGGAAGGGAGGCAAAATAAAGTTAGCTACCCTCTCCGGCGGCACGGCCGAGGTTATCGCGATCGCCTCCGATATCAAAGAGAAGATTGACTCCGGAGTCTCCCCCGAGAACATTGCCGTGATCTATCGCACGAACTCCGATTCGACCATTATTTCCGAGGCCTTGGTCGGCTATGGCATCGACTACTCAGTTCAGGGCGGAGCCAATATCCTCGAAGATCAAACCATCAAAAACTTTCTTAAGATCCTTCGCACTATCTACGAAATGCGCACCAAAGAGGATGATCATGATCTCTTTACGATCCTTCATTATGATATCTTCAAAGTCGCACCGCTCGACGTCCTCAAGCTCTCCCGCCTCGCTGGAGAGTCACGCCTCACACTCTTTGATGTTCTGTCTCGATCCGATCTTCTGGACAGCCTCAAGCTCGATACTCGTCCCGCGCTCGAGGAGGCACTAGGTAATCTCGCTAAGTGGCAAGGATTTGAGGCTGGACATACATTCACCGAGTTTTTTTCCGAGGTTCTCAACAAATCGGGCTACCTCAACTGGATCTTGACCCAAACAGATAGTAATCATCGCCTCGCTCGCCTCAACACCTTGTTTGACGAAGTCAAAAGAATGAATAGGAGCGACCACGAATTAGATCTAACTGGCTTTATTCACAACCTCGACCTAATGGAAGAAAACAAGATTCGCCTCGAAGAGTCGGATTATGGCAGAAGCCGTAACGCCGTCACCCTCACAACCGCCCACAAATCCAAGGGATTGGAGTGGGAGCACGTCTATATCTACCGGGGTGTCGACGGCAACTGGGGGAACAAAAAACACCGCGAACTGATCAAGCTCCCGGAATCAGTCCTGAAAAACGTCAAACTCTCAGACAAAGAAAAGAACGAGGATGATCGCCGCCTCTTCTACGTTGCTCTAACCCGCGCCAAAAAGGATCTCACGATTACCCGCGCTGGAGCCTACTCCAGCTACGGCCGGACAAAAAATGCTTCAGTCTCGATGTTTGTCGGCGAACTAGGTGATGGCGCGCTCCTTGACCTTGATGTTCAAAAGATCGAGACCGAGGCCCACCTCCACATCGAGCGCCTGTTAACAACCGCCTCCACTACCCCCACTCATGAAAAGGGGGAGCGCGAGCTACTCGAAGATCTTGTTGCTAGGTTCAAGCTCTCGCCAACCTCCCTCAACGCCTATCTCAAATGCGCCTACAAATTCAAGCTCGACCAGCTCCTGCGAGTCCCGCACGCCAAAAAGGCGCACCTCGCCTATGGCACGGCGGTCCACAAAGCCTTCGAAAAATTCTATGCACAGTTTAGCGACACGGGTGTCTTGCCAGGAAAAGATTATCTTCTCTCCGAGTTTAGGACTGCACTCGAAAACGAGGTCATTAGTCAGGATGATCTCGTCACCTATCTCAAAAAAGGAGAGGACGAGCTCGGCAACTACTACGACCTTAATCAAACTAGCTTCAAAAAAGCGCTCGCAAGCGAAAAGAATCTCAAGGTCCATCTCGGTGATATCACGCTCACTGGCAAGATCGACCGGATCGAGTGGTCAAACCAAGAGGAGAGACTCGTCCGTGTCACCGACTACAAAACCGGCAAACCCAAAACAATCGGCCAGATCGAGGGTACAACTCAGGATAGTGACGGAGATCTCATGCGCCAGCTCGAGTTCTACAAACTCCTCATCAATTCCTCTCGCGACTTGAACTACAAGTTCGGCGAGGGAGTTCTGGACTTTGTCCAGGAGCCCACGCTCAAAGGCAAGGACGGCAAAAAGTCATTCCTGATCCAGGACGACCAAGTCGAAGAGCTCAAACAAACTATTCGACAGACCATGGACTCTATCCGCGCCCTCAACTTCCCCCGCACCAAGAATCTCAAAACCTGCGAGGACTGCTACTTCAAAGATCACTGTTATCCTCAAGGAATTCAGACACGATAGTCTTAACTAAAAATTATGACAACAAAACACTCACCACTTATCCCTGTCGCCAGAAGCAAAAATCCCATCATAAATGGGGTCGATATCGGCCACGTCCATCTCAAAACAGCCGACCTGGACAAGATCTATGCATTCTATGTCGATATCTTGGGCTTTGATGTCGTGGCGCGCATGGATACCGCGCTCTTTCTCTCCTCTGGCGGATATCACCACCACCTGGCATTCAACACCTGGGAGTCCAAAGGGGGCAAGCCGCCGGAGCTGGGCACGACCGGCCTCTATCACGTTGCCATTCGCTACCCAACGAGGGAGTCACTAGGGGACGCACTCATCAGAATCGAAAATGCCAGCTGGCCACTAGAGGGGACGAGCGATCATGGAACACACGAAGCACTCTATCTTCGTGATCCAGACGACAACGGACTCGAGCTCTACTGGGATCGACCTGAGGATGAGTGGCCACGAGATGACTCAGGTCACCTCACCTTTGCCGGAAGCCCAATCGATCTCAATGATCTTCGCAATTTAGGCCTTCAGGGTCAGATCCCGTAGGTCCATCATATGTCAGTTTAAGATTGCAATCGCCGCATTTAAGAGGGTCGCAAAACTCACCCACAGTAGATAGGGAACGAGAAGGTAGCTAGCTAGTCGTGACAAAGGGTAAAACTTTTTCATAGTCTGCAGAATCATCCACCACATAAGAATAATGATGACGAGCGCTAGCACGGGAGTGCGGAGGCCAAAAAATATCGGCGACCATATGAGGTTGAGCGCAAGCTGAGCCAAAAAGTATTTTCCAGCCTCCCTCACCTTTTTCTTGCCCCACCCCTGCCTCCAGATCAAGAAAAATGACACACCCATCAGCAAGTAGAGGAGCGTCCAGACCGGGGCAAAGAGGTAGTTAGGGGGAGCAAAAAATGGCTTGTTGAGACCAGCATACCAGGTCGGGATTGCAGATATCGTGAATGGCGTGCCCGCGAGCCCCACCAGTTGGCAGCCGAGGATAGATATGATGAGCTTGGGCAGATCTTTCATGAGATTAAGTATAGACTAATTGTGATTAAATTAAGCTATGGCAAATATTATAGAGGGGCGTGTCTGGGTACCCACCCATGAAGAAGTAGATGCAGAACAGGATTGGATCATCCAGGAAATAAAACGACTTGGAATCGACACGCTTACAACTCTGGCAATGGAAGCAGCTTTACAGAGGGATCGCGCGTATGTTCCCTATTCCTCTTACAAAGTAGGTGTCACCATTCTGACAAAGTCAGGCGAAATTTATCGTGGCAACAATGTTGAGCGCGCTGGATACAGCGAAACAGATCACGCCGAAGAAGCTGCAATCACAAACGCTGTGGTTAATGGGGAAGTGGAGAAGAGTGGGCGCAAATTTTTGCTCGCTCTCGCCTGCTCTCACCAGGGAGATACCGCTCCCTGCGGCCGGTGCCGTCAAATCATGGTCGAGCACGCGGACAACTGCCTTGTTCTCACGGTCGATACAGAAGGTGAGATCCGTCGCATTACCTCACTCAAGACTCTACTTCCTTACGCTTTTACACCGACAGATCTTGGGATTGAATAGTTACGCTTAATATTAGTCAAACCATTGCCAAGTTTGCTCAAACATTCTAATATCAACTTATGCCTACAAAATCCCAAAAGCCAAATATCCTGGCGCTCGCCGGTCCCAACTCCAAATACGCTAGAAAAGGTGCGGCTCCCGCCGGATTCTGGGTAGGGCTCTGGCACGGGATTGTCTCGCCATTTGCATTTGTCATCGGACTCTTTACCCCAAACATCAGAATCTACGAAACCAAGAACAATGGTAAGTGGTATGACTTTGGATTTGTCCTAGGAGTGGGTAGTTGTTCTGGTCCGATGATTAAGTACTAAACAATCTATTCTCGATTCAATAGCATCATAATTATCTCAAGAACTGGAGGTAGCCCATCCCAGCTTTTATAGATCACCATCCTCGACTCTCCCTCAAACACAGATCTCACCAGGGCTTGATTTGCTTTTTGAGCACTCATCGGTCCAGAAATCAAAATCCGCCCGTCGATCTGCTGTTGTCCTGTGTACACTGATGGATTCTCTTTCCAGTTCAAGTTGATTCTCATAGTCCTGCCTGGCCTAGCCCATTCCTTATCCAGGCCAGTCTCGTAATTTCGTCAGAAATACTCCGTGCGCCTTTTAGCAAGGAGTGTTGATTTTCAAAAGTGATGTGTGCTCCTTGCTCCCTCAGTTGATCAACAAGCTCTTTCACCCCGTATCTCTCCTTGATCATCTCCTCGATCGGGACAGAGTCCTTTCTATTTAGCCCAATCGGAAGATGTACATGATGAAATATATCTGCGTCAAACAAAGACAATACCTTTGCCCAATATTTTTTCACTGCGCCCATGTCCGGCATCTCGCCTCCAGAGAGTTCGATCAAAACGTGCGCAAAATCTAGCGTGCCCGATACATATCGCCCCGTATCATCCCTGAGTCTCGCAACTAAATCTTTAGTTTTCGACAAGTCTCCTTCTGATCCTCCATTTTCAATCGTGAGATGAGAAAATCTCGTGACTGGCACCACTTTTTTTCTAAAAAAAGAATAATTGCTTTCGACCTCTGGATTGTGAACATTGTAATAAACCTCGTGACCACTATTACCGGCAATTAGCTCGATTCTCATCATGACACCAAGCGCCATGTTTGGAAAAAGGATGTCACGAATTAAAACTTCTCTCTCATCAGCCTTTCTCATTAGCATGTCGGCAGTTTTTATTTTTAGCCAGTTAATTACTCCTCCTCGGTGGTCTAGTGGATTGCTCTCAACGCCAAGTCGTCCGTGCACTCCGTCTAGGCGAAAGCCTTGATCATGCCCACGGCTCATCTGGTACAAAACGCCCATTTGTAGCGGCATGCCAATCACCTCGAGTCCAAAGTCTCGCCACCCTGCACGCTCATACAAATCAACAACCTTAAGCGGACTAGCGGCAAATCCAAATACGTCGCTAGAAACGCTTATTCTATTCTCTTGAGTCATAATCTGGAAAATATAGCATAATTTGTTATAATCTCAAGCATGAATAATGTTGCCTACTGTCCAGAGTGCTTATATTCTCGAATGTTTAGTGGTCAAGAAGGTCACGTTTTTGCAATCGCAAACGATCACCACCTAAATACTATTGCAGAGGGACACAAAAGATGGGCGGGAGCAAATGCAATTGATCACGAACTTGTTTCCCTCAAATCTATTCCCAAAGAACTGCTACCGTTTGTAACTTACGGCTTGCTCCCAACTAGCGGCATTGTGCTCGGCGAAACAGAAAAATAATTTTCTTTCTCAATTGTTATTAAGTAGCTATATACAATTTCTGTGTATGTGATTTAATTAATTTGTTAACAAACAATAGGAGATATATGCCCGCCAAAAAAAAGAGCACAAAAAAAATCAAGAAGCCAATAGTCAGTAAAAAAGTTCAGGAAGAATTCAAAGTCGAAGGCAAAAAAGTCGTCGGCAAAGTCAAATCATTAATCAGAGAAGGAAATGTCCGCAAGATCACCGTCAAAGACAAAAAAGGCAAGACTATTCTCTCGCTCCCTGTAACTGCAGGTGTAGTCGGCGCGCTCCTCTTGCCACCCCTTGTCGTCCTCGGCGCTGTCGCCGCGCTTCTTACAGAATGCACAATTACCGTGATCCGCGAAAAATAATTAAACATTCAAATATAAAAGGAGGTGAATTAGAGTGATGAAAAAACTATTAAAAAAACTTACCAAGAAAAAAGTCGCCAAAAAACCTCTAAAGAAAAAAGTCGTTAAAAAGACTGTTAAAAAGGCGGTCAAAAAAGTTAAAAAAGTAACTAAAAAAGTCGTCAAAAAGGCTCCTAAGAAAAAAGTTGTCAAAAAGACAACAAAAAAAGTAGCTAAGAAAAAAGCGACCAAGAAGAAAAAATAAAAATAGTACAAAAGGGGTCGTGGCTAATTCTATTTCCTGCCTCTAGTCACGACCCTACTATTTTCTGAGCCTAAGCCATTTCCACCGCAATGCATCAACTAATTTGTATACTTGATATAGCAGGGGACTCGCGACATAGTCCCAGGTACCAATGTACTCCACATGCCTTGCCCCGTAGCCAGCTTTGAAGGTATGAAATCCGTACCACGGATCGCGTGGGTCGGGGTCTGGCCCGAGAGCCCCCCACATATCTAGGTACTTGAGCCCCCATTTTTTGGCGAGCTTGATTGCCTCCCACATCATGAGATTGTTGGCCATAACCTCTCGATGCTCACGGGTCGAGGCTCCGTAGGGGTAATACAGCGTGTCGCCAAACTTAAATAGCATCCAGGTCGTGATAATTGATCCTTGGTATTTTGCCACTAATAGATGTGCCATCCCGGACTTGCCTAATGTCTCCCACATCTGTCGGTGATATTTTTCGGAATGGGCATAAAACCCTTGTCTCTTGGTGGTCTCTAAGGTCAGCTCCAAATACCGCTCAAACGCCTCTTGTGAGTTGTCGATCTCGACTACTACTCCACGCTTTTCGGCAACGCGAATATTGTAGCGAGTTTTTTGCTTCATGCTGGCCATAAGCTCTTCCTCGCTCTTGTCCACATCCAGTACAAAATTGTACTTGGTAAATAGTGATCGGCCAGCGACAAATCCCTTGATCGGTTTCCACTTCCCCTCGACTTTCGGTTCTAACTTGATCATGATGCAGTTGTGCTCGCGCGCCACTTTTTTTAGAACCGCAACCATCTTCTTGTTTGGTAGCCCCCCTTTGGGCAAGTACCCGATACTCCACTTGGTGTGGGGGATAGGGTGAATGGTAATTTGCAGCTCTCCCTCTCGCACAACCTTGACTCCAGTTTTTTTGCGAAACTCCCCCCACTCAAAACTCTGTAGCGGATGCTGTGCAACCATAGCTCAATTGTACCTGCCTCGCGCTGAATATCCAAACGAGTCAAGGCTGGCCCTACCGATTAAGAAGATCTTCTACGCTCATATTGCCCGACAAAAAATCCTCAAGCGTCGAGTCGTCTAGTGCGTCGATCTTGATTCCCGATCTCTTTGTTGTATTCCAAATCGGGCGGTGCTGCCCCTCAGCAAGTTGTATATTAGGAGGGGCCTGCCCCTTCGTAGCTTGCAAAAGCGAAGAGGGGATCTCATCAACAAATCTCGACCTCGATTGCGTCCCATTCGATCCCCACACACTCCTCTGTTTGGCCCACGACAAATACAGCTTTTCCTTGGCGCGAGTGATTCCTACGTACATGAGTCTCCGCTCTTCCTCCATCTCCTCCGGTTCCATCAGGGATCGGGAGTGGGGGAACAGACCCTCTTCGAGTCCAATCATAAACACGACCGGGAACTCGAGCCCCTTAGCGGCGTGCAAGGTCATGAGGGTGACGTGATCCTTTTTGGCCGTGCTAGTTTTTTCTCCGCTTGAGTACTCAGACTGCACTAGCGCCACATTCTCAAGAAAATCAGACAGTTTCTCAAACTCCGAGGCCACAGCCTGTAGCTCGCGGACGTTTTCGATTCTCGATAGCTCCTCGTCAATCTCCTCGTCAAACTGCTTGAGAAACTCGGTCGTCTCGAGGATTAGTCCGAGTAGCTCGGCAGAAGGAGTTGTTTTGAC
>CAZDRB010000018.1:0-13481 GCA_964507925.1 uncultured Pseudomonadales bacterium | reverse complement strand
GTTTATCACCTTTGTCTTTTTTGTCGGTTGCCCTGCCTCTTAGGGCAGAGCGGACAATGGTCGCATTGTGCCAGGATTTACCCAGATCGTCCTCGACTGGAATTGCTCCTTCTCGCTTGTACTTGTTTAACACAGAGGTGGGAATTGACGTCTCGGAGTTGATGATAATATAGTCGATTCGATTGGGATTTATGTATTGACTGAGATCAGACAAATAATCGCTGGCCTTGTAGTTGTAGGTTTCGCCAGGCCGACTCATGAGATTCATGACAAAGACGACCTTTGCCATGCTCGACTCGATTGCATCAACTACTCCTCCCACGATCAGGTTGGCAATCGTGTTTGTATAGAGATCTCCAGGGCCAAGGACAATCATCTCTGAAGACTGGATAGCTTCTTTTGCCTCCTGATGCAGCTTGATTTTTGGGATAGAGCGAAGAGAGACAATTCTTTTTTTGGCCTGTTTTGAACCAAGGTCGATGTAGTGTTCGCCCAAGACTTCGGATCCGTCGTCGTAGGTTGCAACAAGTGAGGTCTTTTCGTAGCTCACTGGATAAATTTGCCCCTGAACGCCAAGAAGCTCACAAGTCTCTTTGATTGCTAGTTGTTGCGAGCCCATGATATCGGAGAGGGCGGCCATAAAGAGATTGCCAAATGTCATGCCAGAAATACCCGTTCCCTGGTAGTAACGATACTGAAAAAGACGCCGCAAAAGTGATGTGTCTTTGGACAGAGCAACAATGGCTTGCCTGATCCCGCTAGTGGGCAGGAGCCCAAATTCATCACGGAGGACTTTGTTGCTTCCGCCGTCATCGGCCATGGTCACGACCGCGCTAATATTTACGCCTTTAATGTTCTTTAGTCCAGAAAGTAGAGTAAAGGTGCCTGTGCCGCCACCGATTGCAACTATTTTTACTGAGCTATTGATTGTCATGTTTGAGTTTGGCTTGAGCCTGGGCAAAATCTGAGCGAGTATTGACGCCGTGCCAGATAGATCCGTCTGCCACGAAAAAGGCCTCGATTTTTTTGTTGTTTTCCCTTGCGATCTCGATCATGTCGGTCAAGTAGTATTCTCCAGAAACTAAGTTTGTTTGGATTTTGTCAATGTAGGTCTCGAGAAAATTGCGGTCAAAACAATAAAAACCGGTATTGATCTCCTGAATCTTTTTTTCTACCTCGGATGCGTTCTTTTCTTCGACAATTTTTAGGACTTTACCTTCTGGATCGCGAATAATTCGACCAAGACCCTCGGGATTTTCTTTGTGAATCGTGAGGAACAAGAGGTCGCAGTTTTTCTCTTCCCTTTTTTTGACCATATCCTGGTAGAGCTTTGCCGGGTAAAAAGCGGAGTCGTCGCCTGAAATAGTCAGGACCGTAGTTATGTTTGGACTCAAGTAAGGAATTGCGATGTTTACTGCGTGCCCGGTACCTAGTTGCTCTTCCTGAACGGCATACTTTACTTTGTTGCCGAGTGCCTTTTTGACTGATTCAGCCTGAAAACCGACAACGACAATGATCTCTCCTATTCCCGCTTGTTTGAGATTGTTGTAAGTGTGCAGAATCATAGGCTCGCCGTTTAATCTAAAGGCGACCTTGTTTTTGGTTTTGGCTTTGATTCTAGTGCCGCGCCCTCCAGCTAAGATGATGGCAGCGGTGTTTTCTAGGTTCATAATTTTTGCTCCAGTGAGGAAGCTAAAGCCTCTTGGTCGGACCAAGGAATCTCGGTGTAGCCATCGAGATTCATGGATTCTTCGTGTCCTTTGCCACACACTACAATCCAGTCCCCGCGCCTTGCGAGTTTGTTCACTGCGTAGTCAATAGCTTTTTGGCGATCTGTTTCGATATAAACTTTTTTAAGGTCACGTTTGGGGATACCAGAAGCTATTTCCTTGGCGATTTTTTTTGGATCCTCGAGGCGTGGATCCTCAGAGGTAAGGACTACGTGGTCGGCGAGAAAGGAAGCTACTTTGCCCATCATTGGTCTTTTGGATCTATCTCTGAGCCCGGCTGCACCAAAGACAACTATCAATTTCTCGCTTTTCTTGAGCTTGGCGCGAAGATTGGTGAGTACAGACTCAAGTGCATGGGGCGTGTGGGCGAAGTCGACAAAAGTATGTAGGCCACGCTTGTTTGGAATTTGCTCTAGCCTTCCTTTGACCCCGCGGAAGCTTGCGAGCGAGCGCTTGATATCGATTGGGCTAATGTCGAGAAGGAGCGCGGTCGAGACAGCAGCAAGCGCGTTATAGAGATTGTATTCACCTGTTAATGGGAGTACAAAATTGAGTCCACCCAGAGTAAACAGTGTTTTGTCCTCGAGATACTCGACACTGCTTGGCTTGAGCTGAGAGTCGGCAAAGAGCGAGAACGTTGAAAATAAAACATTTGGGAGGCGAGAGTTGATGTCGTCGAAGATAGGAAGATCTTTGCTGACGACCGCGTGTTTGGCTTTTTTGAAGAGCTTGAGCTTGGCATCTCGATACTTCTCAAACGTTTGATGATAATCTAGGTGTTCGTGAGTAATATTGGTTAAAACCGCAATCTTGGGCTCAAGTGGATATGTGCGAAACTGGTCGAGACCATGCGAGGTAACCTCAAGGACGACGTAGCGAATTTTTTGTGAGCGCATTCGTCTCAAAAATTTTTGCAGGGCAAATGGGTTAGGAGAGGTGACGTGAAAGCCGGTCTTGATTGTGGCGCGGCCGATCTTTGCGTCAACTGTCGAGATGAGGGCAACTTTTTTGCCGGCTGACTTGAGGATGTGATAGATAAGTGATGAGGTCGTGGTTTTGCCGTCAGTTCCGGTCACGCCGATGATTTCGAGATCTTGTCCAGGATTGCCGTAGAGCCTTGAGGCAAGGATAGCTTTGGGGAGGTGGTAGCCGTAATTGACGACTAATTGAGGAAAAAGTGGGCGCAAGCGATGTAGAAAACGAAGCAGGTACCTCATGACTCTTGATTTTAGCACGATTTATTTATATGGCCTTGTCTGGAGGAATATTGTAGTGCAAGAGGAGTTTTTTGGCGATGTTAAACCAGAGAGGAGCCGCCGTTTCTGATCCCCATTGACTGGATTGGGGCTCGCGCAACTTGACAATCATTACAAAGCGAGGATTGTGGGCTGGAGCAAACCCGACGAATGAGGTAATAGTCTTTTCGCGGTCGTAGTGGCCCTCGACGGCGACTTGAGCGGTGCCTGTTTTTCCGGCTACGGTGTATCCCTTTGGTGCTGCCCATTGTGACTCCCCTTTTTCGACAGCCTGAACCATAAACTCGGTAACTTTGTCGGCTGCCTCCTGACTAATAACCTGGCGGATAACTTTTTTGTTAATCGTAACTCCCCCTTCTTCGCCTATGACAGCTTGAACGATATGTGGCTCAAGTAGATAGCCTCCGTTCGCAATCGAGGCCACGGCTCTAATCATCTGAACTGAGGTGACCGCGATCCCCTGACCGAATGAGGCTGTTGCGTAGTCGATGTCACCCCAGCGAGAGCGGAGGCTTGAGGCAACTTCTTCTTGTAGGTCAATGCCAGTTTTTTCGCCAAAGCCAAAGTTTTTGATGTACTCAAGAAACTTGTCTCCTCCTAGTTTCTGTTCTACCCAGACCATGCCGACGTTGTCGGAGTGCACGATGATATCTTCTGGGCTCGCGTTTTCTTGGTACTCGTTGTTCCAGGTCTTGATCGTATATTTGCCGATTGTGTATGGCTCTTTGCAGATGTCGCAGCGGTCATTCTCCGATATTACCCCCTCGTTGAGGGCTGCGGCCATGACCAAAACTTTAAAAGTACTGCCTGGCTCGTAGGTATTGGCGACGGCGGGGTTTTTGTAGAGCGCGGGATCGTAGAGATGAAACTTGGCCGGATCATATGCTGGCAAGCTAGCCATAGCGAGAATTGCGCCGTTATGAGGATCCATGACAATGACCTCGCCGGAGCTAGCGCCGTAGCGCTCAAGGCCTTTTTTGAGCTCTTCTTCGACGATGTAGCCTGTTCCCCTCTCGAGAAAAAGCTTGAGGGTGCGTCCGTCGCGACCGGGCAAGAGCTGAAAGTCGCTAGTCAAGAGTGGGTTGCCACCGGCGCCTTTTTCTTGTTTTTCGATTCTTGACCGGCCTTCTAGCTCCCGGTTATAAAATCCCTCGAGCCCAAAATAGCCGGTCGGCTTACCTAGATCATCCCTGCCAACAAAACCGGTAAGCTGAGCCGAAAGCGAGGCCTCTGGGTATGCCCGAATAAAACTTTGGTCAAATACCAAGCCCTCGATCCCAAGAGCCTCGATCTCAGACTTTTCCTGAACTGAAATAGATCTGGCCAGGGTGACATACCCTGATTTGTCGAGGCGCTCGAGCATGGTCAGGCGAGTGTTTAGCTCGAGTTCTTTAAGAGCCGTCTCGAGCTTGGCTGAGTCGGTTGCGATAGCTGGATCATCGATTTCTAGCTTGAGCTTGGGGAGAATAAGATCAACGATCTGGTCAGGTCTTTCTTTGACTGCAGGGAGATAGGCGCCGAGAACGTAGACCGCGCGGTTGACCACTAAAGGAAAGTTATCAGCCGTGATGATACTACCTCTTGCCGAGTCGAGGATATCTCGTGAGGCGTATTGACCGTCTGCCCTTTGGGCAAGGTCGTCGGCCCTGACTATTTGCCAGTAGCTCAGTCTAAGAATGACGGCCGCCAAGATGAAGACAAAGGACAAAAATAAAATCTGAATCCGGCTATGCATATGCCTACTCTACACTACCGATTCAAGGCAATAGATGAGGTTTGCGATAGCGAGACGACCTTGTCTGGATTCACGTAGCCCGATTCTTCGAGCTTGATAGTCAGTTTGCCGATCGCGCCGGCGCTTGCAACCTCGGCTTTGAGAATAGTGTTTTGATTTTGAAGTTCGGCGATTTCTCGTCCTAGAGTGGCGACCGTGATCGAGTCGTCGACGGCCTGGTTAGTTAGAGTTACGTTGCCTACAACTAGAAGCACGATAACAAGAAATAATATTTTAACTAGTTTCATTGGTCCTCCTTATGGCACGTAATTTGGCTGAGCGTGAGCGAGGGTTTTTGCTTATCTCTTCGGCTGATGTCTCGACAACTTTTGGCGTCAAGATCTCGGCAAGGCCAGCTGATTCACTGTCGTTCATAAAGCTTTTGATGATCTTGTCCTCGAGCGAGTGGAAGGCGATCGTCACGATGACTCCTCCCGGGTTAAGAGAGCTCAAAGCCGAGGGCAGAGCGGCTTTGAGCTCTTCGCGTTCGCTGTTGACAGCCATACGTAATGCCTGAAAAACCTTGGTTGCGGGATGAATACCGCGAGTTCGCGGTGAGACAGTGGAGATAATTCGTGCGAGCTCTTCGGTTGAAGTGATTGGAGAGCGCTTTCTGACTGCGACTATTTCGCGCACTATCCGCTTGGCGTTTTGCTCCTCGCCAAGTGTTTCAAAGAGCGCGATTAATTCATTTTTGCCTAGACCATTGATAAGGTCTGCAGCAGTGACACCGAGATTTTTGTCCATGCGCATGTCTAGAGGAGCATCGTAGCGGAAGGAAAATCCTCGCTCAGGTGTGTCGAGCTGATAGCTACTAACACCGAGGTCAAACAAGACGCCGTCAAACTTGCCTACGAGGTCGGACCTTGAAGGGTTTAGGGCGTCAGCAAATGAGGAGCAGACTGGAGTGAATGACTTGGATAATCCGGCTTTTTCGATTCTCTCGGTTGCGATATCTAACATGTCCTGGTCACGGTCAACCCCGACTACCTCAGCACCTACCTTGAGGATTTCTAGAGTGTGACCAGCGTAGCCTAGAGTTGCATCAAGATAGCGCTTGCCCGCTTTAGGGGCGAGGTAGTGAAGGACCTCGCGCATCATGACTGGAGTGTGAACTGGATAGGTCATAGTTATATTCCTAGCTCCGATAAGGATGATTCGAGTTCGCTTTCGGAGGCGCTGAGCCCATCAACGTAGGTGTGGTATTTAGCTTTATCCCAGATTTCGACTCGGGTGAGGGCACCGGCAAAGACCACGTCTTTTTTGAGACCAGCTAAATCAACCAGGCTTTGAGATAAATGGGTGCGGCCCAACTTGTCGGTATTCAAGGGAACTGCGTTGTAGGTGAGTAAGCGGAGAAAGTCTCGCGCTGGCTTGCTGGTAAGAGGCAGAGTCTCGAGCTTGGCTACGAGCTTGCTCCAGGAGTCGGCGGTAAAGATAAAGAGACATCCATCTAGGCCTTTGGTAACAACTGAGCCCGGCGTTAGTTCTGTCCGGAATGCTTTGGGCACGGAAACTCGGTTCTGATCTTCGAGGGTGTGGTAGTAAGTGCCTATGAACATATAAGATATTTTTCCTTTTTATTCCTAAGTATTTATTTAAGACTAAATTGATACAGTTGTCAACGGTTTTGTACTAGGAAAATACTGTTTGTTCTACTTACCGAAACTTACCCGAAAAGAACTCTATGGGATACAATATTAAAAGGAAATTGTGATTACTCAGCGGTGACTAGGAAGACATTGCCTGTTGCGGTTGAGCTAACAGTATCTCCTGAGAGTGTGGTCGGGAGTTTTTTCCAGCTAGTGCCTGAATATTCGTAGAGCGTGGGACTCACGTGCTCGCCTGAGGGGAGCTTGATCTCGATACTTGCTGTCCCCTTGATAGGAGTCTGAGGGAAGTATCCATACGGCCCGGCAACAACCTTGGCTCCTTCGGGCAAGCCGACCTTGGGATAACCAAAGGTTTTCATGGTAATGACGACTGCGTCTTTTTTGAGGGCGGATGTGCCAAAGGTCACGCTAAAGCGAGCGTCTGAGGTGGTCATGACAGGATCAGTGGGGTCGAAGTGGAGATAGTTCCAGCTCTCCTTGAGACGCGTCTCCCCGTAGGTTACGGTGAGCGAGCCACCGGTCACCCCTTCGTGGTAGGTAACCTTGCCTCCCCCTGACTTACTGCCGAGGAGAATAGCCTTTGTGAGGGGCTGTTTTTCGGTTGCAAGAAAGATACTCCCGATTGCTCCCTCCTGTTTGCCAGCGGCGTTGTAGATCATTTCGTATTCAAGCTCGCCTGTTGTTGGTGCACCAGACAAGGAGATATCCAGGCTCCGGCCAGTTGAGTCAGGAGCGAGCGTGATGTATGGTCGCTCGGCAAGAGCGAGAGTGTTGAGAGGTAGATCGATCGCAGCCCCTTCTCCATCAGGATCTGATTTGGGGGTTGATTTGTTGAAGATAAATACAATAACTAGAACTAATAAGATGACGACGGCTAGCGAGATTAGGGCAAGTTTGTTTTTCATAAATTTAGTTTAGCAGAAAGATATTCTATTAGTTTATCAATCCCGACTCTCTCTTGCTTCGTCGTGTCCCGATCACGCACGGTCACTGTCTTGTCCTCGAGTGTTTGGTGATCAACTGTCACACAAAACGGAGTGCCGATCTCGTCCTGATAAAAATAGCGCTTGCCGATATTGCCACGGTCGTCCCAGCCGGTGCGAAAGACACCTGACAAACTCTCATAAACTGATCTAGCTTCTTTGACTAGCTCCTCACTGTTTCTGAGGAGGGGGAAGACCGCGACCAAATACGGGGCAAGTTGAGGCGTGAGCTTGAGTACCGTGCGCTGATTATCGGTATCTGCCCAGTACGAGTCTGCAAGAACCATAAGTACCAAGCGGTCAATTCCGACTGCCGGCTCGATCACGTGCGGCAAGAACTTTTTGCCGGTAAAAGGATCTGTATATGAGAGATCTTTACCAGAGTGCTCCTGGTGAGTTTTGAGGTCATAATCCGTGCGGTAGGCAAGGCCCCAAACTTCTTTGAAACCAAAAGGATAGTTATACTCTAGGTCAACTGTTTTTTTGCTATAAAAGCTCCGCTCCTTGTCATCGTGTTCGCGGGTTCTAAGATTTTCTTCTTTGATGCCTAGGGTTTTTGTCAAAAAATCACCCATCTGAGTCAGCCAAGTGTCAAAAAGATCTTGCCAGTTGGTAGTCTCGGGATCAAAAAAATACTCGATTTCTGCCTGCTCAAACTCGACGGTGCGGAAAATTGATTGACCTTTGGTGATTTCGTTACGAAAGCTCTTGCCGATTTGACCGACTCCAAAAGGTAGCTTGACCCGTGAGGAATCCAGAATATTCTTGAGGTTGATAAATATTCCCTGGGCTGTCTCGCCCCTCAAATAGGCTAGATCGGCAGTTTCCTCGAGTATTCCTAGATGAACCGGGAACAAAAGGTTAAAAGACCGAGCTTCGGTCAAGTCTAGGCTTTTGCAAGTTGGACAAGCAAGTTTGTTGTCTTTGATGATTTTGGTGAGCTCGGAGAGTGATTTGCCCTCGACTTTCTCCCCTAGCGCGTCCTCGATCAAGTGGTCGGCGCGAGTTCTTGCATGGCAGGACTTGCAGTCCACCATGGCGTCCGCGAAGCTTGCGACGTGTCCTGAGGCCTCCCAGACCTTGGAATGGAGAATGATGCTACTGTCTAGGCCGACCATATCTTCGCGGTTTGTGATAAAGGTCTTCCACCACAAATCTTTGATTTTGCGCTTGAGCTCGACTCCGAGCGGGCCATAGTCCCACGTATTGGCAAGTCCGCCGTATAGCTCGCTACCGGGAAAAAGGTATCCGCGACGCTTGGCAAGACTTGTGATGTCGGCAAGAGTGGTCATATATTTATCTTAGCACGGAGAGGTCGAGTAATTAGCGACTCGATATAGCTATCAATTGTTGTCTCTGAGATTTCCGTGTTGTTGTACCCAAGAATAAAGAGCAGCTTTTTCTTAAAGCGATACATGTACTCTGGTGTCTCAAACCGAGCGAGGCTCGCGAGCGCAGCCACAAAGAGTTCGTAGAGTTCGAGCTGAGGATCGTGCTCAGGAGTCAAGGTGTCGATCAGCTCCCCTATCTCGAACAAGCGAGAGATGTTTCCGAGAGTAGTTTTACTACTGGCATGAGACGACAAGAGCTCGACGCTCGTTAGGGTGTAGCGACCACGTGACTCAATCACTTGGAACTTGATGTGGGAGAAGAGCTCGAGTTGGGAGGCTCGCTTTGATGTGATAGTGCGTACTCCCCGACCATAAACCGAGATCTTGCCAAGCTCTTTGGTGTAGATCGTGTAAAAGCGGTCAGCGTCGCGGACTTTGTGGCGATTGATTATGAGTCCCGTAAACTTGAGTTGTTTCACCTTGTAATCACGATTTCTTGATCAGAATTGATCGTATATATCCGCGGCTTTTCTGTGTCAAACGTAATCGTATGTTTAACCTCTTTGGTCCCTGGCTGCTTTTGAATTAAGTAGCGATAGTCTGAGTCGACCGTTCCTGGAGGAGTTGTGTACTCAATCTCGAGTTTTTTGACTGATTGGGGAGCAAGGGTAAAGAATCCTTCAAAGACAGTCTTATCTAGATCCTCGGTTGTGATGACATCGAGTTCGTAGCCGAGCGCGCTCTTGAGGACTGACCCCTTGGGAACGTAGATTCTTTGCCAGTCACGAAGCAGGCCGTTCAGGCAGAGTAGACCAGCTTCGAGGTTGCAGTTGTCTCCGGCACGTGGATTTTTGTAAGTCAAGATTAGTTTTTTATCGACTGAGCCGTCTGAGTTAACTTTGATTGTCTGCTCAACTTCTTGGGTAACAAAAAGATTGGACTTGGCGCCGGCAAAGTTCGTATCATTCACGTGGAGATAGTCGCCGTCATAAGCATTGATCCGTCCGGCGGCGTTAATTGCCTCGACAGCTTCTTGCTTGGATGCATCTCTAAAATACATGAGAAGGTGTTTCTCGTTGATGCTCTCGGTAAAGATATTAAAAAACTCGGCCCATTTGGCTCTGGGACTACCCATCATGTTGGCGAGCATGGAGTTCATGAGTGGTCCTAGGATAGATTTTCTACCTTCCCTGATTTCGTAGGTCGGGCGAGTGATGATGTTTTCGAGTTCGTAGATGACCTGGGGACAGTCGCAGCGTGGGTCGATCTCGGCGGAGAACTTCCCTCCGTATCCAGGCACACCTATTGGTCCAAGTACTTCGAGAATACGAACTGGCACCTCGGTATCGATTGCAATGAGGACGTCAAAGTCCGGTGCCCCCGGAACCTCGCTCATGTAGGTTGTGAACGTGTCCATCGAGCTTTTGAAGTCTGGCGAGAGGTTCATGTCGCGCAGATTCCAGTTATAGACTAGGGGGAGATATTTTTTGATTGGATCGGGAGCTGGAACTTTTCGTTTAAACCCTGCATCCAGGGTATAGATGTCTTCTGAGAGTCCCGGAGTGATCTTGCCTTTGGTGATTGTCATGGTCGCGTACGCGGTCAAAAAACCTCCGGTTGGTCTGAGCTCGGCATCGTTTTGGAACATAATTAAATATTTCTTGGTGTCCGGGTTGCCAAGAAGATCGGGCAGGAGCTTGACCATGGGCTGGAACTGCCCAAAGGAAGTGGCAGCTCCTGATACAGCTGACTTGAGCGAGGTGATTTTTTCGCGAACTGGCTTGCCAAAGACCTGCTTGGGGTATCTTTTGTCGTTGATTTTTTCGAGATCCTCGCTCATGAGGGCGAGTTTGGCGCTAATCTCGTCCATCTGCGGGGCGAGTTTTTCGACGGTTTCGGCGACAAAGATAATTCTATCCTCAGCTGTTGTGAGCTGAAGATCCGTAGCTTCCCCTGCTCCAGAAAATCCCATCAGATCAGCATAGGGCTCGATTGCGAGAATAATCATGTCGCCGAGCTCACCACCAATCACGCCAGCAGAGAGGGCGTGATTCACGTCCTTGAGGTATCCGCCGAGAAGTGGGACGTAATGGAGCGGTTTGGACATCGCGTAGCTAGCCTGAGCCTGAGAAAGTGTGCTCTTGACACCTTCGAGCTCGGTCTTAGCGCCAACTAGGTCGCGGTTTTCAAAGGCAGTCATCATGGCACTCGCGTGAGAAGAGGTTTTTTGGAGATGTTTGGCTGTGATACTCCCGACAACTCCAAGCCAGATTCCGATAACGACGAGAATACCAAGAATAACTAAAAGAACCTTGACGACTTGTTTGGAAGATTTTTTGGGAGCTTCGATCAGCTTTTCATCAGGCGCTTCTATTTTTACCATTTCGAGATCATTGCTAGCGGTGTTTTCCATAAAATCTTGAGATCGTTCAATAGCGAACGGGTCTCAACATATTGTGCGTCAAGTCCGACCCTTTTGTCAAACGTAATTTCGTTCCGACCGGAGACCTGCCAAAGTCCAGTTAAGCCGGGCTTGGCTGACAAGACTACTTTCATTAATTCCCCGGTTCCAGGATATTTTTTTACCTGTTCGCGGAGTTCTTTTTCGAGATAGGCACGAGGGCCGACCATGCTCATATCCCCTCGTAGAACGTTGTAGAGCTGGGGGAATTCGTCGATTGTAAGTGCGCGCAAGATCCGTCCCAAGGGGGTGATCCTAGGATCGTCCTTGGCCTCGAGCTTCCAGTCCATTTTCTTAAATTTTTCAAGTAGTTTTTTGTTGTGTTTGTGCAAGATCTCGTCGGCATTGATAACCATCGAGCGAAACTTGTACATGTAAAAGGGTTTTCCATTTTTCCCGATTCGCTTGTGTCGATAGACGATTGGGCCGGGCGAGCTTAAAACTATCAAAACTGGGACTGTAAGCCAAACAGGCAAGAACAAAACAGCGAGAATAGTTGCAACAATGATATCGAGGACGCGCTTAGTATGGTCGTAGGAGGTATTCATAATCAAGATATTTAGGTGTATTTTTCTTTGTCACCACCTTCGAAAGTCGCAAGTAGCTTTTTGACTTCGGGAATTTTTTCTTGGGGAGCGACCATGATGACATCTGGGGTTGCGACGACGACCATCCCCTCGAGACCGATCGTGGCGACAAGCTGCTCTGTGTAGTTGTAGACGACGCTGTTTGTTGTGAGGTGCGTGGCAACTTGGCCGTGAGTAATGTTTGCCTCAGGAGTCTCCTGAATTGCTTCTTTTAGTGCCTCCCAGGTACCGATGTCGCTCCAGCCAAGGTCGACCGGAATGACGACCGCTTTGTCGGGCTCGGTTTTGGTAAGAACGGCGTCGTCAAAGGAGATTTTTTCGAGTGTGGGGTAGATAGTCTCTAGATCTTTTTGATGACCAGGGGTGCCGTAACTATTCTGGAGCTCGATTAGCTTGGTATACATCTCGGGCGCGTGCTTTTGGTACTGGTTGAGCGCAAATTGAGGCGCACAGACAAAATAACCTGGATTCCAGGAGTGTTTGCCCTCCTCAAAGTATTTTTTGGCAGTATCCAGATCAGGACGATAATGCCAGGAGACAAATTTGTGGATCGCAAACTCTCCTTTGTCCTCGATTTTCTCGCCTTGCTCGATCCAGCCTAGATTTTGATTGGGAAAGCGTGCTTTTTGACCAAGAAAAACGAAAACCTCTTTGTGTTCCTCGACGTAGCTAGCTCCAGCGAGGAGGGCGGCCTTAAAGCTCTCGACCTTCTCGACCAGGTGATCACTCCAGAGGATCGCGACTGGGCCCCAGGGGTCGTCTTTGGCCAGGATGGACATCAGGTAACCAACGGCCGGGGCAACGTCGCGCATTTCCGGCTCGCCAATCACGTTCGTTGCCGGAATGTTTGTGAGTTGCGCTTTGACAAGGTCCTTGTATTGCTCGCCAGTTGAAATATAGATGTGCTCGGGCTTGATTTCTGGGAGAAGTCGGTCAACGGCTAGCTGTAGAGTCGATTTGTCGCCGACGATTTTTTCGAATTGCTTGGGAGTCGATTTTCTTGAAAGTGGCCACATACGGGTCCCAACGCCACCGGCAAAGATTACTACTCTAGTTTTGTCGTTAATCCCTGAGTTTGACATAGGCTTTTATCCTTTTTGTTATTTGTGTCTGCCAGTTTTTTTGATTAAAACGCTCGGCGCTTTGCCTGCACAGAGCGCTGTCGAAGCTCATTGTATCAAACCGCGAAAGCGTCTTGGCGAATGCGCTAACTGAGTTATTGGGTAGCAAGATCCCTGTCTTGCCAGGAATAACAATATCAAGTGCCCCTCCCCCTCTATAGGCGATTACGGGCTTGCCGGCTGCGTGCGCCTCGCACATCGCGATCCCAAAATCCTCCTCGTTTGCCTGGAGAAAGGCCTTGCAGTTTTGATAATATTTTGGAAGATCCCGATCAGAGACATAGCCCAAGAGTTTGACCGTTTTGCCTGCCAGTTTTTTGAGCCGTCGATACTCACTACCCTCGCCGATCACAATTAGTTTTTGTCCTGAAGTGTTTGCCGCCTGGATGAGAACGTCGATTTTTTTGTATGGCACAAGACGAGAAACGACGAGAAAATAGTCTCCTCGCTTCGGTTCAATCGCAAATTTTTTTGTATCTACTGGAGGAAAGATAACTTCTACATCACGATTGTATACATCTTTTATTCTTTTTTTCACTTGAGTACTTATTGCAATCATTGTGTCTGGTCTGGTTGCTGCAACTTGATCCCACTGGATAAGAAGATCGCCAACAAACCGGTAGAT
>CAZDRB010000017.1:0-13888 GCA_964507925.1 uncultured Pseudomonadales bacterium | reverse complement strand
CTCACTAACCAGTGGTCTGGGCTCAGTCAAGCACTTTGTTGTCCACTTGGACATGTACTCGTCTGCCCAGGTCGAGCTCATGCACGGGTCATCAACCGTATAGGTCGTACCGTACTGATAACCCAGAGTTTGATAATAACGGCTCCCCATTACTGGGGGCAAAATTACCGTTAACACCAAGAGCGCCGTGATCCATTTTCTTTTCTCAAAATAATCGGCAGTGACCGTAACACCAAGCGCCAAGACTAGCGTGACCACGCTGAGCATACGAAACGGAAACTGAAAATATCTGAGGTAAACTATCCTCTCCCACCAAAAAGCGCTTGCGGGCGTCATCAAGTACAGCCCTCCAGCTGCGGTAAATAGGCAGAAGATCGCCATCTTTCCGTAGTTTTTTCTAAAAGTTTTTGAGAACAACATGATTGCGAGTAGAATCAGTGTGCATATCAAACTAAGTCCAAGAAACGCCGATTTTTCCTCACCCACTCCTTGGTTAGCAAACTGTGCTGACATCTTAATCGGGTGGTCGATGTATCCTCGCGCAAGGAGACTATTGTTTTCATAAGAAACAAGGTGGCGCTCAGAGATTGCTGGAATCAAGTTAAACGAGGCAATGCCAAGCCCGAGTAGAATAGCCCCCAGGTACTTAACGACCACAGTTTTTGCCGGTCGCTCAACAACTAGGAGGACCATAAGTACTCCAAGAATCATGATCGCAGTGAGGGAGTGAAGTAAAAAGATAATGCCAAGAGTCACGGCTCCGGTCGCAAGACTCCTCCAGGATTTTCGCCTGATAATACTCACAAACGCCCAGATGACCCAGGGAGAGGCGAGCATCGCGGAAGCCTCAGTGAGAGACCCTCGGTGATAAAGATCATGAAATAAGTAGGGCGAACTAATAAATGCCAAGCTCCCAAGTACTGCCGGTAGATTCGACCTACTAAACAATCTCGTGAGCTTCCATATTCCGACGACTCCTAAGAGACTCATTAAGAGATACACGAGTTTAACCGCCTTGATCCCGTTCAGACCAAGAGTCATAAAGGCTGACCCAAGATAATACACGAGGGGAGAGTAGTACTTAGGCAAAAAATACCCAGCCCCATGACCAAACTCGCTGAGGTAGCGAACAGGAAACTGACCCGCTTTCAGCTCGTTAAAATAGGCCTCGACCCTTGTTACCTGTACATTGTCGTAAACATGAAATAACCCGTCATGAAACACCGGCAAATTGAGGGCAATATAGGCGAACATCAATAAAGTAATTACCCATTTCATCGCCAGTTTAGCTTAGCAGATTTTTGGGCTATAATGAGTCAATGCAGTGGTTTCCCAAGCTCCTAAAGCGCGACTGGATCATCATTTTTACAGTCGTGATCGTTTACCTTGGTCTTACACTTGCAAACCTCACCAAGCTCCCGATCTTCGTCGACGAGGCCCTCTACCTCAGGTGGGGACAGATCGCTGGGGCCGATCCTACCTGGAGATTTATTAGTCTAACTGATGGCAAACAACCTCTTTATACCTGGGCTGTCGTGCCCTTTATGAAGATCTTTGAGGATCCCTTGTATGCCGGACGCTTGACGACCGTCCTTTGTGGTCTCGGAACCCTGCTCGGAGTCATGTATGCAGGCTGGCTCTTGTCGGGCAAAAAACTCGGTCTCTGGGCTGGACTCATCACACTTTTTTCGCCATTTCTTTTTTTCTACAACCGCTTTGCGGTTATGGAAGGGATGATGATCATGTTTGGTGTCTGGTCTCTCAATCTCTCCATTCTCCTTGCTAGGTCACGACGTCTTGATGTTGCCATGATCCTTGGCATTTGGTCCGGACTCGCACTCCTAGTCAAGTCGCCCGCTAGATTTTATCTCCTTCTGATCCCACTCGCTTATATCTTGTGCGTCAAATCCAAAAAAATCTTCTCTAAAGAACTCGTGCGGTTCGGAGCCCTTGTCCTTCTCGTCTGGATATTTGCCGAGGTAATCAACAACCTCCAGCGCTTCTCCCCGTGGATGTACATGATCAAAGAAAAAAACTCCTTCTTCATTGTGCCCTATCACGAGATCTTCAAAGAGCCAGCTCGCCTCATCAATAACTTCAAGGACATTTGGCGCTGGCACATGGGCTATACCACGATACCCGTTCTCCTCACTGCGTTTGTCGGCATGTATCTCTCTATCAAAAAATCCTGGCAAAAAGGCCTCTTAGTTCTCTCCTGGTTTTTCTTGCCCTTACTTGGCACTGTCCTTCTGGCCAAGCTATTCTCCCCGCGCTATATGGTCTTTACAACTCCATTCTTACTCCTGTTTGCGGGCTACGCAGTTTCCGAGATCAAGAATTTTAAAACACGAATCACGACTTATGTCCTAATATCCTTACTTCCTTGTATCCTGGTTTTCAAATTAATTACAGATCCAATCCATTATCCCTTCCTCAAAATGGACGAGGGCTACGTGAACGGCTGGTCCGCAGGCAACGGCACCAAACAAATTGCCGAGTGGGCGGTTCAGAGGGTCGAGGAGACAGGGCGTCCCATGACGATATTCACCGAGGGCACGTTTGGGATCCTGCCTAACGGGCTTGAACTGTATCTCCAAGACAAAACCAAGCTCGTCACAGTCACGGGACTTTATCCAGTTAATGAGATTCCTCCTGACGAAACGCTTATCGAAGCGCTTGATAACCCCGAGACCTACTTTATCCTAAACAACACCGAGACAGACGGGATCCCGCAGGGCCTTGAGCTAGTTGCAAGCTATGACAAGCTCCGCGACAATTCCATGCGCCTATACCGAGTGATCAGTCCCAAGTGATATGAAAAAAAACTTGTCTCTCGTCTTTCTCGCCTTAGTCTTAGCTGGACTTGCTTTATACAAGATTGCTGGAGCCGGAGAGTGGTACCCGATGCACGACTCAACTCATCTTGAGCGCATCAAGCTCATGGTAGAGGCTATTCGCGGGGGCCAGTTTCCCCCAATTTGGGCAACCGGAATAAATAATGGCCTTGGCTACCCCCTGTTTCACTTTTACGCGCCCTTATTCCACCTGACCGCGTCCCTATTTGCACTAGTCTTGCCGGTCCTGACCGCAGTCAAGCTGACTCTACTTTTGACCCTGGCAACAGGAGTCCTCGGAGTCATGTATCTCACCCGCACTTGGGGCAAACTAGCCTCCTTTGGTAGTGGAATCGCCTTTGCTCTCTCGCCGTACATCGCACTCAGTCTCTATGTTCGCGGTTCATTCTCCGAGCTCTTGAGTCTAGCGATTCTCCCCTGGGCGCTCTACACATCCAACAACATTAGCTCGTTCAAATCGCTCTTTTGGGGCTCGCTCACGCTCGCGCTCTTTGTTCTCAGCCACAACCTGATCCCAGTTCTTGCGCTACCCTTGATCTTCGTTTGGGCTATTTTTCATCATCATCGTTCTCCCGGTTACCTCGCCCTCTACTTCTTACTCGCATTTTTATTATCTCTTTGGTTCACCCTTCCCTTGGTATTTGAGCGAGGGTTCACAGTTGCCGAGCAAGTTGCCAAAACGACAGATTATTCTCTCCACTTTGTGGGTCTTAAGCAAATCTGGAATAGTACCTGGGGATTTGGCGGGTCAGCGCCAGGTGTCGAGGACGGCATGTCATTTAAGCTAGGCAAACTTCAGCTCATACTCGCGGGACTCGGCATGATCTTGGCAGTTTGGAAAAAATCAAAACTCCTCACACTCCTTACGGGCCTTACTCTATTTTATGTATTTCTTACATCTTCCGCTTCGAGCGTAGTTTGGGACAATCTGCCCTTGCTCCAGCTTGTCCAGTTCCCGTGGCGGGCGCTCGGAGTGATCGCAGTCCTCTTGTCTATTTTCGCGGGCTACTTTGTCTCGCGTATCCCTCTCAAGTTAATTCGAGCATTATCAGTCGTGGTGATCGGACTCGCCCTGTTTCTCCTCAATTTCAAGTATTTTGCCCCTCAATCAATCACAACCAACCTTGAGTTTGAGCAGGATATTGCGGATGTCGTCCCTGAGTTTATGCCAGTTTGGCTAACTAGGCCTAATCCAGAGATTCCCTCTAGCTCAACTATCTTGCCCCACGCCTACTACCCGACCTGGGAGGTAAAGATCGCGGGCGAGCAAGTGGCGACCTATCCCTCGGTGGACGGAAGGCTTTCATTTGATAACCCCGGGAACTCATCTAACTACTCGCTCATGCAGGGCAAGACCAAACTCGAAAACATCTCGCTCATGATCTCAGTCCTCACGCTAACTTGGTCAATATTTATGTACAAAAAATTATGATCAAAAAACTCTGGCTTTTTGCTTTACTAGCTTCTGTCACCTTTCTTGCTTATGGCTCGTCGCTTTTCTTTGGATTTTCCCAAGATGACTGGTTTCACCTAAGTATTTCTCGTGCTGACAGTCTCGTTGAGTTTCTCAATTTTTTTAATCCAGGACACGTGTCCTGGATCTTTTTCCGTCCACTCTCGACCCAGCTCCCATACTTCTTGGCAACTAGCTTGTTTGGACTTGCGGGCGCGCCCTATTTTTTGCACCTTGTTATGCTCGTCCTTCATACCGTCAACGCGGTCCTGGTCACCCAAATCGCCAAAAAATTTATTGCGCCTAGCCCTGCAGTTATTCTCGGAGTTGTCTATGCGCTCGCAAGCTCTCATTTTCTCTCACTTTTTTACATCGGCGCAGTCCAGCAGATTATCTCAACACTCTTTAGCTTGCTCGCAATCAAACACCTCCTAACCAAAAAGAATCCCTCGTGGGTTGTCCTGACTCTCCTTACCTTGGCCTCACTTCTCTCAAAAGAGCTTGCGCTCAGACTCCCCGTTATTTTGTTTTTCTTGAGCTGGTACAAGAGTCGGGACTTTAAGTTTTCGCTCAGGACAGTTGCCAGTCCAGTCCTGATCGCACTTCTCTACCTCGGCCTCCGAGCATTCTCCGGAGCTGAGCTTGCAAGCGAGTATCACCTGGTTTTTGGGCTCGGCACAACGATTGCGAGCTTGATGTGGTACTTGCTTTTTCTCCTCGGTTTTCCTGAGTACTTACTCAGGTTTGGTCTATCTCAAGGCAGGATTGATTTTTTGGGATTCTTTGCCGAAGTAGGATTACCCGGCTACTTGATCGGGGTCACAGCGGTCATTCTTCTAGTTATAATAGCCAAATCAATAAAGCGCCCCCTTATTTTTCCTTTTCTCGCACTCGTTTCGCTTGCTCCGATTATCTTTCTCCCGACGCACCGGTATCCCCATTACCTAGATTTCGCTATTCTCTTTGTCGGAATCTGGATATTAACCGGGATCAAAAAATTAACGCTCCTCCACTACTTGGCACTTGCACTAGTTGTTGTCTCGATGCTTGCAAGTGTAGCTGTAGAAAAGAGAACTCACTGGACAATTAAGCGGGCGCTCCACGCCAAAAATCTCGTGGAAGAAATCAAAAATAATGATCTTTGTTATCGAGAAGGAGGAGTTGTTTACAATGGATCAAAACAAGAACTTCAGGAGATCTCCTACGCGCTATCACTAGCAAACGGTCCAAGGGTAATCTGTGAAAATCCAGATTTGGCAGTATACTACTACGAAGAACAGTTATGACAGAGCTTAATCTAGGCAATCTCAGGAGTCGCGCCTTTAAAGGAGTTTTTACTCTTACCTTTCGCCGGCTTATTCTCAAAATCATCGATACCATCGGACTGATCTTCCTCGCCCGCGCCCTCGAAGCAGACTCCTTTGGCGTCTTTGGCATCATCAGCTTTGTTGTCTTTACTTTTCTCTCGTTCTTTTCCGATATCGGCTTTGGCGCTGCTCTAATTCAAAAAAAGGACAAGCTGACGACCAAAGACACTCGTACAACCTTTACTATCCAGCAAGCACTCGTCACGGCTCTGATGCTGATCGCTTGGGTTTTGTCCCCGCGCATATCCGGATGGTACAATCTCGGCGAACAGGGGATTTGGCTAATTAGAGTACTCTCAGTTAGTTTGTTTGTCACCTCGTTCAAAACCATTCCCTCAATACTCCTAGAGAGGCAACTCAAGTTTGAGACCTTGATTATTCCCGAGATTCTCGAGACCATTACCTACAACCTGATTGCGGTCTACATGGCTCTCAATGGATACGGAGTCTGGAGTCTTGTAATTGCGATTCTTGTAAGGACAATAATCGGTGCCATCGCCCTCAACTTGATCAGACCCTGGAGGATTGGCTGGGCATTTTCCAAGAGCTCAGCGCGATCGCTCCTCCATTTTGGCGTCCCGTATCAGCTCAACTCCGTTCTTGCCCTCATCAAGGACAATGTCGCCCCAACTCTTATAGCATTCTGGTACGGGCCTGCCGCGGTAGCCTTCGTCAATCTCGCTCAAAATATTGCCAGTCGTCCCATGGAAATCATCAATATTGTAAGTCGGGTAACCTTCCCTGCGTATTCGCGTATTCAGGGTGACCTCCCGCGCATCAAGCGCTGGATCGAAAAATCCGTCTCATTCATGGCCTACCTTTATATGCCCGCAATCACGGGACTTATTATCGTGGCGCCAGAAATCTTGCAGTACCTCTACGCCGACAAAACCGACAAATGGCTGCCAGCGCTCCCGACACTCCTGCTTTTCCTTTCCGGCGCCTTTCCGATAATCGTGACGACCACTTACACCAACGCTCTCTACGCCCTTGGTCGGCCCAAGATCGTCTTGGCATTTATGTCTATCTACACCGTTCTCACGTGGGGGCTAGGCGCCCCGCTCATCTACAAATATGGCTACGTTGGGATTGCGATCGCGGGCCTAATCATTACCTACATCACCCTACCTTTTGTAGTCTGGGCACTTAATCGCGTCGTCAAAGTCGAGACCTGGAACATGGTCAAAAAACCGCTCCTTGCGAGCTTTGTTATGGGAGTCATAACCGCCTACATTAACCAGGTTCTTACCCACTCGCTCCTCACCCTCATTTTCACCTGCTTAGTCGGAGTGGTAACATATATCTTGGCAATTATCGCAATTGATGGCAACAGACTCAAAAACGAGCTTGCTACTTATACTGATTTGATCGGCAAAAGGAGTTGAATATGAATTACAGTGAGACCAAGATATCAGTCATTATCCCGACCGTTAACGCCCACGAAGAGCTAGATCTCGCAATCGAAAGCATCAAAAAAAACTCCGACTGCCAAATTGAGTTCGTGATCGTCATTGATCCCGACATGAACACAGGCCACGTCAACGAGGATATTCTCAAAGTCTGCAAAAAGCACGGCGTCAAAGCTTGGGTTAACAAGGAAAATCTTGGTCCCTATGGTAACTGGAACCGGGGAGCTGAGGTAGCAACAACAGACTGGCTTATTTTTGCAACGGACGACCAATACTTTGCCCCGCACTGGGACTCAAACCTCCTCAAATACTGGAAGCCAAAAAGATTAATAGCCGGCAGACTGGTCGAGCCAGGGATTATCCCGGTCTACAAGACCAACATTCGCGAGGACTTTGGTGTCCTACCTTCTGAATTTAAAGAAAAAGAGTTTGTTAGTTGGTGCGCTAGCCGCAAAGCCAAAGGATATACTCCAGATGGCTTTTTTATTCCCATGCTGCAGAAGCGTGAGGACTATGACGCGCTCGGTCACTATCCGGTAGCGGGCAAATTTGGCACCTCAACCGCAGTCAGCAATGACTACATCTACGTCCAAGCAGCTCTCAAAAAAGGCTACGAGTTCGGGACCGCCGAGGACTCCTACTCATATCACTTCCAGGCTAGTTCCTGGAAAAAGAAAACCCTCAAGCCCACAATCGCGGCCGTTGTACTCACCAAAAACGAAGAAGCTGATCTGGAGAAATGCCTCAAATCACTCTCCTTCGCAAGCGACATTTTTGTGATTGATTCTCTCTCTTCAGACAAAACACTCCAGATTGCCAAAAAGTACAAAGCCAAGATTTTCTCCCGTGAGCTCGATACCTTCGCCGCTCAGCGCAACTTTGCCCTTACCAAGGTGGCAACATACAACTGGGTGCTCATGGTCGATGCCGATGAGGTGGTCGAAAAAGATCTTGCCAAAGAGTTGCAGTTCTTTGCCAAAGATATCTACCTCGACGGAGTCCAAGTGCCCCGCAAAAACTATATTTTTGGCAAATGGATTAAGCACACTGACTGGTACCCCGATCACAGACTCGTTTTCTTTCGCCCCAAAATGGTTACCTATACAGGCGACGTGCACGAAACAGTTAGCTTCGTCAAAGGCAACGGAACTGTCGCAACTACAACTGCTAACCTGATCCACCATAACTACGAGAGCGTCTCGGAATTTGTTGTCAAAAATCTCGTTGACTACCCCATGCACTACGCCAAACAGCTCGACTCAGAAAAAATCAAGTTTAGCGCCCTCGACCTTCTTTCCAAACCGCTCGGTGAGTTTATGCGCAGGTTCTTCCTGACCGAAGGATATAAGGATGGCCTGTATGGATTAGTGCTTTCTGCCTTGATGGGAGTCCAGACGCTTGTTGCCTATTGCTACTTGTGGGAAATACAGGGCAAACGCAAAGATCTCACAACCGAGGAGACGCAAGCGATATTTAGACAGTTAAAGGGGAAGGGAGGGGAGCTTTCGTACTGGCTCACGACGATCGCAATCGACTCAAGCCGGGGAGCAGCCAAAATCTTGCATAGGGCCAAGCGCAAAGCACTCAAACTCATAAAGAAGATATGAAAAAATCAAAGCCAAAACATGTTAAACATGCTGTTGTTCTCGTCAACTACAAAGGCTGGAAGGACACAATAGTCTGCGTGAACTCGATCAAAAAAGCCAAAGACGCTCCTCATGTGATTGTGGTCGATAACGCCTCTCCCGACGACTCGGTCAAGGAACTCAAAAAAGTCTTTCCTGACCTTGATCTCATCCAAAGTCAAACGAACATCGGCTTCTCAGCTGGCAACAATCTCGGCATCAAAAAAGCGCTCCGAATGGGAGCTAAAGTTGTCTACATCCTAAACAACGATACGGAGGTAGACCCGAGTCTCTTTTATCGCAGTTTTCGCTATGTTGCCGGTAAAAACAGGATTGCCGGCGCCAAAATCTACTACGCCAAGGGGTACGAATTTCACGAGTCACAAAAGGGCACAGGAAACATTCTTTGGTACGCGGGTGGCTACTTCGATTGGGGAAGCGTGATCGCAAAGCACATCGGCGTCGACGAACCCGATCAGGGTCAGCACGATCAAGTTAAGCCAGTCGACTTTATTACTGGCTGCTTTATCGCAGTTCCTAGACAAGTATTTTCCAAAATAGGTTTGCTTGACGAACCATTCTTCCTCTACCTCGAAGACACGGACTTTTGTCTCCACGCCAAAAAGAAAGGGATCGAGGTTATGTACAATCCGAACCTTGTGGTCTATCACCGCAACTCAAGTTCAACCGTTGCCGGCAGCCCTTTGGTCGACTATTACATTACCCGCAACCGGTTCTTTATCGGCAAAAGATACGGAACGCTCAGGCTTAGAGTTGCCCTTCTGAGGGAGGCTCTCCTTCGCAACTGGAGCTCACCTATTAGAAGACAGGCGTTTTTGGACTATTTATCGGGTAGAATGGGTAATAGAAATGAAATCATCTCAAAAATCGTTGCCAAAATGGGCAAATAAGCTCGGCCTATTTTTTGTGCTCTCAATCACAATCATTCTCTATTTTCGACTTGGTCGAGACGGCCTGTTCGACTGGGATGAGGGGATCTACTCTGAGCTTGGGCGTTCGCTCCTCAATACCAAAGATCTTCTGACTCCATTCTGGAACGGCGCCCCGTGGCTAGAAAAACCGCCAGGAATCGCCTGGGTATCGGCGATCGGAATCTTTTTGTTTGGTCCAGGCGAGCTTGGAGCGCGTCTTCTTATGCCACTATTTGCGGGATACACCTTATATATGGTCTATTTACTCGGTACTCGCCTTGGTTCGTGGCGGCACGGTTTAATAGCAGCTGGAGTGCTCGCGACCTTCAATCTCTTCTTAGGTCGAACCAGAGCGATCAATACCGACATGCCGCTCCTCGCCTCGATCACGACCACCATCCTGTTTCTCCTAGACAATCGCCCGGCGTGGTGGGTAGCCCTTTCCATGTTTGGCGGAGTTTGGTTCAAGGGTCTAGCCGGTCTCATGTCCCTGGTTATCGCGCTCCCCTTATTCCTCGCAAAATCTAAACGCTATCTACTGTCAACTATCTACTATCTACTAATTTTTATCTTGCCTTGGCACATTTATGCTTACCTCAAACATGGTCCAGACTTTTACATTCCGTACTTCTTTGAACAAGTAATAAGAAGGGCGACAACTCAAATTGAGTTTCACTTTGAAAATCGCTACTACTACTTTAACTATCTCTACGAGAATCTAGGCATTGGTGTATTACTCATTGCCTTAATTGGTGCAGTGAGCTTAGTTTTTCGCATAATTGATTACAAAAAGCTTCCATCAACCATCAACCAACGACCATTAGCCATTACTCTGTTGTGGTGGGTTCTTGCTCCGCTTGCTATTTTTACTCTCGCCAAGACCCGACTATTTTGGTATATCCTCCCAATCTATCCAGCGCTCGCTCTCCTGATCTCCGAAGCGATAGCACGGTGGATTAGGGACAAAAAAACGCTCGGCGTAATTACGATTATTGCCCTCGGCATCTGGGCTCAGGCCATGCTTACTGCCTCTCGCTCGGTTGAGATCAACAAAGCCTACGCTGACAAGCCCGACCGGATAATTGTCGCAACCGAGCTCGGAAAAATCGAAGAGAGTACAAAAAAACTCGCCGTTCTCGTCCCTCCGTCCGAACGGCTCTCCGAGGCGCTCTTGCCTGAGGTCGCTAGACTCTCATCTAGTTTTCGCTATGGCGGCATGCCCTCAGTAGTTTTTTATTACCAGGGTGAGGTCGAGTTCTTTTATGATGTCGACAAATTCAGAAGCTACTGGCTGGAGGAATCTGCCCCAACGGCAATGATAGCCGCAGATGACTTACATCTTATTCCTGCTCCTTACCGCGAGGTCGTTAAAACCGAGACCTATCTCGGAATCCAAAAGGGGGTCTATGCTCTCCGTTAGTACTCAGATCGCAGGTGGAGACGACCTCCAAGTATTTGCTCGAATGCTAGATTCTGTTAGCTTTGCAGGCGAGATAATTATCTTTAACATGGAGCGAAGTGACGAGGGCGCGCTCAAGCTTTTCAAAAAATATGCAACTCGCGTTATTAACGTCAAAACGCCCACAATTGTCGAGTCAATCAGAAATACTCAGGTCAAAGAGGCTAGCGGGGACTGGGTCTTGATTATGGACTATGACGAGGTGATCACGCCCGAGCTCGCCGAAGAAATCAAGCAAATTACCTCCTCCCACGGCGCCTGCTCACTCTATTCAATTCCTCGCAACAACTACTCGCTTGGCTACCCGCTCAATCATGGTGGTTGGGAACAGGATAGCGTTGTGCGACTTATCAGAAAGAAAGATTTTATTGGCTGGCCAGAGAATATTCATAGCACTCCTCACGTCAAAGGTAGCAAGGTCTCGACAGTTCACGCAATGAAACACTACAAAGATCCCTCCCTCAGCGAAATGATCAAAAAAACCAACCGCTACTCAGATATCGAGGCCAAACAGTTTATGGCAGGTGGTCTCCCCCCAGTAACTATAGTTACGCTATTCAGAAAGCCTATCATGGAGTTTGTCCGTCGCTATTTTTTAAAGAAGGGGATTCTTGACGGCAAGATCGGCTTGATCCAGTCGCTATATCAATCTTATTCAGTTTTCATTACCTATGCCAAATTATTTGAGCTGCAGAACCAGTCATCTTCCACGAATACCAGCCTCATCATTAAAGACTCAAAAAATCAAAAATAAACACTACCATAATTCGAATCATGGTAGTAAAAATATGACACAAGTATCTAAGTATAAGTTAAGCAAGAAAGTCTACGAAAAAATATTTTCATTATTCCCACAATTCTTGTATCGCATGACTAGCAAAGGAAAACAGTCTGAGCTAGTCGACGCCTTCTTTACTCGTACCGAAAAAATAGTGATCGCCAAGCGAGTCGCAATTGCCTTTATGCTTGTCAAAGGATATACATATGATCAAATCGTGGGCAAGATCAAAGTTAGTCATGGGACAGTCGCCAAAATCGCAGACTCGCTTAAGTCACATAGCGCCAGTATCATCCAAGAACTAGAGAATATTACCAAAGAGGAGGCATTTGTAGAATTTTTGGGTAGTATTGGCTATCAACTAGATAAGCTCATGCCACCAAAAAGTGGTAATTGGTCATCTTGGAGAGGTAGAATAGAAAAAGATAAGCGGGACTCCAAAACACCATTCTAGTTAATCACTACTATAATTCGAATCATGGTAGTAAACCAAATATGAATAACATACGCAAGAAAGCCTTGATCGTTTCGCCCTATCTCAACCACCTTGGAGGAGGGGAGCGCTACATGCTCACGGCGGCAAGTGTACTCGAAAAGCTCGGCTACGAAATATATTTTTCCTGGGACAACCTAGAAGAAATCAACAAACTCTCGTCCATGCTGGGCATTGAGCTAATCACTCCCCGCATCGACTCCAGGATCAAAGATCTTTATTCCCAAGGTCAGGGAGTCGCGATGTACCAGGCAACACGTCCCTACGACGTTGTTGTCTATCTCTCCGATGGCTCACTCCCCCTCCTTGGGGGCAAGAACAATATTGTTCACATGCAAGTACCTTTTATGGGGGTTGGAGGTAGGTCCTGGAAAAACAAACTCAAAAAACTTTTTATCCACCACGTCATCGTCAACTCTGAGTTTACAAAAAGAGTCATTGATCAAGAGTATAACCTCGCATCTTCTGTGATCTACCCACCTGTCGAGATGATCAAGCAAACTCTCCCCAAAGAAAATCTTATTCTCTCAGTTGGTCGTTTTGAACGCAGTCTAAATGTCAAGAAACAGGATGTCTTAATTAAAGCCTTTGGCGAACTTTCGCCACAACTTCCCGGTTGGAGGCTCGCGCTCGCTGGGGGCTCCGAAAACGAAGCTTGGGAGAGCGAGCTCAAAAAAATGGCCGGTGATCTACCCATCGATTTTTTCCCAAACATCGCTTACTCCGAACTCGCCGATCTCTACTCGCGAGCGAGAATTTATTGGCACGCTGCCGGATATCAGGTTGACGAGCAAAAAAATCCCGAACTCACCGAGCATTTCGGGATCACAACAGTCGAGGCAATCTCAGCTGGGTGTATCCCCCTAGTTGTCCCATCCGGGGGCCAAAGAGAGATTGTTCCTGACGAAAGATATCACTGGCAGGATACTCACGGGCTAGTCGAGAAAACCCTAGCACTCACCTTGTCTCCCAAGCCTCTAGATATCGAGCTAGACAAATACAGCGTCACGAGTTTTGCCACAAAACTCAAAAAAATCATAAAATAACATCTATGAAAAGACTTTTTCTTATCGGTCTCGTAATTCGCTTTTTGTTTATGCCTTTCACCGGACACTGGGATATTCGGGGGATTAACTTCGGCGTCTATAATCTGCCATTTAAGGGAGAGTTAAATGTCTATCAAGTAGCTGAGAAAGAACCGGTCGACTATATTGTAGACGTCAGCTTTGGACGCGAGTACTTTATCTATCCCCCCCTTAATTACTTTACCCTTGGCGCTTTTATGGCGGTACTCAAGCCATTCTACGGTCCTGATTTTTCGACCTGGATTGCAAACTACAGCAATAATCTCGAAGAAGTAGTAACTCATCCACACGTTTTTCGCTACCTCTTCCTGATGAAGCTCCCCTATTTATTCTTTGATGTTCTTATGCTCATTTTGCTTTTCAAGTTCTTTACCAAAAAGCAGGATCAGGAAAGAGTCATCAAATATTGGTGGCTCAATCCGATCGTCATTT
>CAZDRB010000016.1:0-14016 GCA_964507925.1 uncultured Pseudomonadales bacterium | reverse complement strand
CAATCGCATCTACTCCCTTTTCATAATCCTTGGCTGCGTGTGCAGCTTTGCCGTTTACTACAATTCTCATCTCCAAATGTCCAAGGGCAGAGACAACTACTACTCCTGGCTTATATCCCTCATCGACATTAAGCACGAGCTCCACCCCTTTATCCCATGTAAACAAAGATGATCCCATCTTCCCCGCCTCTTCATGGATGGGGAAAAATCCTAACAAATTCACGCCTACTGAGCTATTTTCTAGCTTTTTCAACGCAGTCAACACGGTTGCTAAGCCTGCTTTATTATCTGCTCCAAGAATAGTGGAGCCGTCACTTCGATATTTATTTTTTTCTTCTACTAGTCTGACTGTGTCTTCCCAGCTCTGAACTGTGTCCATATGAGCCATAAGAACTACAGTTTTATAGGATGGATCATTTTCTAGATATGCATATACGTTGCCTGTATCACTGCCCAATAATTGCCCTGAATCATCAATCCATACTTTCCACTTCTTTGAAAATTTAGATCTGATAAATCTTGAGATCCGCCCTTCCCTTCCTGTTGCAACAGGAAGGGAAACAAGTTTTTCAAAAAGAAGCTCTACATCCATCTTCATAATAGATTCTATTCTATATTTTTCTTGAGTTCATATACTATGCAACCACAACTCCCTCCCCTATCGCAAATATCGGGTGGACAGATACTATAAAGCTCCTCAGGAACTTGAGGAAAATCCATTGGCTCAAACCCTAGCCTCTGTAAAACATGCCTACTTCCACTCGCAGCTTCGGTGAAACCAATTATTTTTGCTTGAGGGTACTGATTCTTAGCAACTTTAAGTACGAGGTTCTTCATTTGAGTGTTCAAGCCATTCTTTCGATACATTGGATCAACATAGGCTGATCTGATCTCAACTACCCCTGTCCCTCCAACATTGTCGCCCCAATAATGCATACCCTGGTGTCCCACTATGCCGCCATTTTCGTTCGTGGCCACAAACGACCAGCCATTGTTTATCCACTTCAATATTTCTGGTAGAGCCACTGTTAACAAGGCGTCTGGAGCTTTGCTCAACATCTCCAAAATAGAATCAGCGTCGCCATCCGTGGATGGCCTAATAACAAACTCACCATGAGGTGTAGTATGTTTTAATTGTTTAATTTCTTGATCAGGCATAGCTCTCCTTTTTATTTTATTTTTATATTTAATATTATTAACAAAAAAGCCCCTCTTGTTACCCAGTTTTACTGGAAAACAAAAGGGGCCCTTCCGGACGTACCACCCTTCTTTTTCTACCTCTCGCGAGGAAGAACTCTTCGACTCACCAACATGAGTCTAGCAAGATTACGGTTGCGACCGCCCCACATTTTTGCGGGGAGCATTGTCAGCTCGCGACGCTGACGCTTTTCACTCATTCACTTTTTAAGTATTCCCGAATTATAAGCAAATAACAAAAAGCTGTCAAATTTACCCATTTACTTGACTTATATACTACAATTATACTCACGTATGAAACCAGGAGAACAAATCAAGCCAGCTAACTACTCTCCCCTTGATCCGATAGAACATGTCTTGGTCTGCAATCCAGGAATTCCTGCTTCTCAAGCACTGCTCCTACCGCCAGAAAAATCTCTCTTTGAAACAACTGCTCCGAACAATACCTCAATTGTTACAGCCAGAAGGGATCACTATTTTCTCAGAGAAACTCTTTCAAATGAAGGAATCTCTGTCATCGATCTTGCAGTAGTTCTGGGTCAAGCGCTAGAGCCAATCAACAAAATCTACACAACAAAAGACAAGCTCCTTAGAGCAATTCACAGTAGATCAATTAATATTCAAAAAACTGAATCAGTTGCCTCTCCAGATAGTTTTGAGCGAACTATGGACGAGATGGATGAAATCCTTGAAAGTGACATAGACTCTATGGGGTCTCTGGCTGCATTTGCTCTTAACGCTGTCTTGACTAGGCTTATCGATCTTGACGGCCGAGAACTGGATCAGTCAGACAAACTACCGCCTATTGGCAATCTTCTATTTTCTCGCGACAACATGCATGTAACCGGAGAGTTATTGGGTACTAACCGCATGCGCTGGCCCATTCGTCGTCCCGAGGTAGCACTAGCCGAAATTGCCCTTAAAAAGCTCGGTATCGAGTTTAAACCTCTCCCAACTCACGATGAGAAAGCAACTCTAGAAGGTGGGGACATCCTTCCTGTAGAGCTAGGCGGACTGCTATACGCTCTTATCGGCCAAGCAGAAAGGACTTCTCCTCAAGGAGTTGCGGCCTGGTACAAACTGCACCAGGATGCTTGGGACAAGGGGGTTGTTCCACTGGTTATTTCTGGGCCAAAAACAGGCACACAAGATCAAATGCACCTTGACACCTGGTTTCAACAGGTAGCAAAATCGGCTGCCATTCATTGTGGGGAAATTACTAGGGCTCGCACACTCTCAGAATTAAGGATGAAAGACGGCCGACTCCAAAAAATTAATATTTGTAGCTTTTATGACTGGATTAATAGTAATTTTGATCACGTTTATGACATGACCAGAGAAGAACAGCTCAAATACGCCCCAAACGTCCTGGTTCATGGGACTGGAAACGGTAAAACAACAGTCTTTGTCAGTCGCGCCGACTCCCCCAACGTGACTGACTTTATCAAGAAACATTCAAAGATAGTCCCTATGCACATCGCAGAAATCACCAAGCTCTACGGCGCTGCCCACTGCGCCTCTCAAGAATTCAGACAGTCCCGCTAATACTTTCTAGCTTCCTCTAGCCAACCTCTATTCTCTTCAGAATTTTTCATGTAATTATTTTGTAATAAATTATCTCATAATAATGTAGATAAATTAAATTTTATATTCACGATACTATCTAAATATAAATTTATTGCACAAAATATTTAATCATTTATTCAAGATATAATATCCCGATACCTAGTAAAATTTTCGATAAAATATTAATCCATAACTTTAACAAATTTGTCTCTCAGATTTTGTCTTATATATTTTAATATTTTTCTCAAATTAACTATATAAATGTCAAGCAGCTCGTTTCGCATTTGGCTATCACCAAAATATCTGACTTGCTAGCAGTATTAACTGCCATATTGCCAGTATTCACTCTCCGAGCTCAATCACCGCGCTCCCATCGATGTCGGTTCGCTTAATTGTCGCACCTAGCTCTCTAATCCTTTTTATGGCCTCTTCGGTCGGGTGACCATACGAGTTGTTCTTGCCGGCCGAGATTATCGCGATTTCTGGGGTTAGCTTAGACAAAAAATCCTCCCCGCTTGCATACTTTGATCCATGGTGACCCACTTTGAGTATGTCTATGTCGCCGACTAGACCCTGCTCTATGAGCGCTTGCTCTGTCTGGAAACCAATGTCTCCAGTCAAGAGAGATTTGGTCTCAGCCTCTAGTAAAAGGAGAACCACGCTCCTTTCGTTTAGGTCGCCCCGCTTAGCACTCGCCCCCAGTATCTGCTCGCGTTTAGCTTGATCGGCGAGACCGCTAAACACCAACACATTTTCCTCGATTGCCTCAGGTGGCCATAGCACACGAAACTCAAGTTCATGGTCACTCTCGCCCCCTCGCACATAGATCAAATCACCCTGTTCAACTAGCTCAACGGGTATTCGCTCGTCCTCAATCCTCTGACTTAACTTGTCTAGAGCGTCGCTACTTTTGACCCCATCCGATGTTACAAACTGCATCACTTGGTATCTATCTATTACCGCGCTCAAACCGTTCAAATGGTCAAAGTCGGTATTGGTCAGTACTATGAGCTCAATCTGCCGGTCCCAAAATGGCACGTACTTCTCCAGGCAGGAGAGAATTTTTTCGCTACTCGGCCCTCCGTCGATTAACACCTGGAGCTGAGCCTTGATGACTAGGATCGCGTCCCCTTGCCCCACATCACAGACAATCATTCTCGCTCTATCCCTTGGATCTTGAACTACCACCAAAATACATAAAAGTAGAGTAAAAACCAAGATTTTTCTCACTCTTATACTATATAATAGCGGGCTATATGGCCGAAAAAGTCAGAAGCGCCCCCCAAGAAACCAGGACTACCAGGCTCGAGGCGAGTTATCGAGACATGGTTCAGAAAGTTAGAGAGGGTCAGACCATCGGACATCAAGAGCTTCTAGACGTATTTTCCCGCTACCCTAACACCCTCCTGCTGTGCGACAACGAAGGTCTAGAACACTCACTTAAAGAGAACAAAAAATTTCGACCTAAGCACCGCAATCTAGATGTAGCCGCTGAGTTTTCCTATGCAGTCTCCCGCCTTATCAATCCCGAAGATTTCGATTACTTGGATAAGGCCGAAGTCCATTTTACTGATGATCATGATAGTTTTTACAAACTACCAAACATTAAGCGTGCCAGTAGTCGAGGTCGCCACTACATAGCCAAAACTGACGAAGAAGGCAAAAAGCATCTCACATTTCTAATCCGACGAACCGACAACCAAGAAACACCAACTGATATTCTTGAGCTGATGAGTCTGATCTCAACAGTTGAACTTGCCAGACATAGAATCAAAGGCAGTATTCTAAGAAGCTACACCATCGAGAAAGAAAATCATCAAAAAATTGTCCGCACTCCATATCTTGACCAGTTTAATGGCTTCAATAAAGAGAAAAAATACTCCAAAGCAGACGTTAGGGAATGGGCAAAAATGCCAGGTCTTAGTCTAACTCGGGGAGATTTATCTCTCAGCCCTCTTGATGAAGTCCCAGAACTCAAGGATACTGCCTCCTACTCCACAGCTCTCAAGATCCAAGAAAAGCTCTCAGGTCTTGAAATTAGCGTAGACGCAGCAGTTCTTGGAAACGACTTTACTTATGTTCTCACCGCCGCAACTGGATTATTAACCCAAGCAGATCTTGATCGGCTCAAAAATGATCCTAACGTAAAAGATCCTCTCACACAGCTTAACGGCACAATCAAGCCAGAGCTACTAATTGCAACTCAGCAAGAAATGGTCAAGCGCTTTGGTTATATCCAATTTCTTAATCGCTACAACGGTGACAATGAGCGCTACCTCAAAATCAAAGATCAGATAGAAAGTCTCTATCGTGCTATTCAAACCCAACTTCTCAGAGAGAGTGATTCTCCGCTCGCCGACCAAGTCTCAATTATCGAGTTTGGCAAGCTAGATAGACAAATAATCGATAACATACCTGACAACTCAGTCAAGGATTTATTTGTTTCTCTTAGTCAAAGAAACTTCCGTTTCCTCAACTTTTCCTACCCTCTTGGCGACAATACCCACTCCCTAGTCAAGTCGCTTAATGAGGTGCTCGGTATCAAAAATATCGGTTTCTTTGGCAAGGTCGGGGCCACCCTTGATGACCTCGGAGAGGGGGTCATGAGCGGAACGCGTGTTGGACGAATAGTTATACCTGAAGAATCCACTCAAAACCACCCAGGCATGCCGGTTGAGTGGTTCTTTAACCAACTTAGAAGCCAAGATGTCATGATCATCAAAACGGCTGATGAAAGCGAGATTATTCTCCAGGTCAACGGCGTGCTCCTTCAAACTCTAGAAGACATTAAAGTGGTTAGGGATCAAATTCTCTCTGGAAAGATACAAATCGAGGATGATCAAGGCAATCCAGTAAATCCAAAAAAGATTCGCATTCTCCTTGACATGGAGTCTGCCCATCTTCAAAAAGCATGTGAAGAAATTGGAATTATTCCTGTAATCTGCTACTACACCTCAGATAGTACCAAGGTTCCGCCTTTCACTAACGACATAGATCACAAAGAAACAATTGCCACATCATTGGGTGATAGGGGCTCCCTGGCCGTTCTCGTAAGCGGAATTAGCGCCTTACGTGGTGTATATATCAATTTTCTAGAATCTAAGAGAGATCTGCTAACAGAACGACTCGGACTATCCACCAAAGAGGAAGGTAATTAATCCAAGCAACAATCTGCGCCGCATCCAAGCTCAGCATCCCGATTCCTACCTGAATCGCCGAGAGTAGCATAATGAGAGGCACAACCGGCAAGATCAACACATTTACAAGTGGTGAGATCCACGACACTCGCCCAAAGTGAAACAAGATAATGGGCGCCGTTGCCGCACTCGCCGAGAGCGTCGGATACAAATAATCCTTGAGTATCTTGCTCTTCCTAATTCCTATATTACTAATAGCTAAATTACTAAACATCGGCCCTATATAGAGTATCCCCGCCGTCGCCACAACCGAGAGCTGAAAGCCAATATCAAAGATCATAAGTGGTGAGACAAGCAACATGATGCCTGAGGTCACCCATAGCAGCCTCCTCGCCTGAGCCTCCCGCCCAAAGTAATAGGCGGTCAGAGTCAAGCTCCCCATGATTCCGGCTCGTACAACCGAGGCCGAGGCGCCGGACAGTACTACATAAAAGAGGATCCCCGCTACTCCCGCTCCTATCGCCTTGCCTCGCGACAATACCCGGCCAAACAAACTCATGAGGATAGTGGCAACAATCATGACGTTAAATCCACTCGCGGCGACGACATGCAAGGTACCAGTAGACACCAAGGCGTCATAAAATTCTCTCGGCATCTGAGCTCTCACCCCAAGGAGTATTCCCGCAGAGAGGCTAGACATCGGCTCGGGCAAGGTTTTTTCCAGTATCGCAACCAGTTCCAGGCGAAACTTTTGGATACCTATCACAACTTTCTCTGGAATACTCAGGTGATTTTCTTTTTTAGTCAGCACCACCTCAAATATCGGATCCATCATTATAATTCTTACCACCTTTCCCCCTAGCAGTTTTGGCTCTATTTTGCCAACAAAGGCAATTCTGCTTCCAGGTATAATCTCCGCATAACCGGGAATTGAGAGATACCACATCCCCTGGCGGATGATCGTTTTTGAGTCACTATATTCTGGTTGCTCTGTAATCGTTGCGGTAAATCTGATCTTTGATTCCGGTGTCCAACTCTCTGGAAGTGGCGACGGAATACTCAAATATCTCAGGCCATACAGGCTAATAAACACTAAGGCGATCTTTAATTTTGTCATACACCGACTGCGGGACCTTCGCTTTCTCAACTATCTCCCCAGTGCTCGCGTACGGCCGATTGGCAATTATTGCCTGCGCCCTCACCTCGCCTATCCCCTCTAAATTATCTAACTCACTCGCACTCGCGGTATTTATGTTCACGAGCCCACTCTGTGTTGCCGATCCTCCACCACTCTGACTAACCGGGTTGTCCGATTGTCCCGGAATATATACCTTCTCTCCATCCTTGACTTCCTGTGCCATATTCAGAGTTTTGGAGACCCACTCCCTGTCTGCATCTGCTGACAACCCACCAGCCAGAACGATCGCGTCCCCGATCCTTGACCCGCTCGGTAGCTTGTACACCCCGGGCTTCTCTACCTGCCCGGCGACATCTACAACCAGTTCTCCATACACCTGACTTTCCTGACCCTTCACGATCTCAACCACCGCCGGAGTCGGCATCATCACGCTCCAAAGACCGTACAGAAGGATAAATGCACCGACGCCGCCAAGTAGAATAAACAACCCGTACTCACTCAAAAGTTCTCGTGCTCGCTCCACAATACAAACCTAGCAAATCTTGCCCGCGATTACAATATAATTTCTCAAACCTACACACTCTGTATAAGAAAAGGTTTAAAACTCCCTTTATCTAGACTGATCCCTACTGGGTCATTTAACTCGCTAGGAGTGAGCACTGTCCTTCCCGATCTATCTCTAACAGCACGCGCACAAAAAGGTTTAAAGCCGCGTGGATTCGACGAATAGCCTAACATCCCATGGTCGACAACCCTCTCTACGCTATCCATAGCAAGTAGGCCACCAATCACTGCTGCCACCATGGGCGACAGGGTGTGCACTCGCTCGTTATTCGCAAGGGATACAATCACTTCGGCGCCACCTGTTCCATCAGGCAATATATTCTGCACAGACATTTCACGACGACCTGGATTATAAATGACACTACATCCATATCCCTTAAAATAAGTAATCAACTCTCGGACCCTTTTATCAGCATAACCGGAACTTGTCATATAATCACTAAGATCATATGGGGCAAGTAGGTGTAGTCCACAGGTCCTTCCCCCATCTGCGTCTAAACTACTAGGGTACTGCATAGACCCCGTGGTCTTCGCCATCACCCCACGTTTAAGCCGTAATCCCTCAAATTTTTCGGACAAAATTCTCATTTCCTGGGAGCTTGAATCATAGACAATTCTCCCGGAAGCTGCTTCTACTTCCCACGCATCTTGCCAACTTCTAATCCTCTCACTTTCGACATGAATAGAGCCCCAATTCTCCCAGTCAGAGTCACCAAAATATAAATCTGGGTTTTCGTGCGAAATTGGCGGCATGTCTATAATTATAAACTAGAAGTCAACCAGATCAAACAACTATATTCACAAGCTTTCCTGGCACCCAAATCGTTTTCTTAGCCTCCCCAACCAGCCATTTCTTGACACTCTCGTTCTCCATCACTGCTTTCATGACAGATTCCTGGTTTTCTGCTACCTGGCTACTCACTTCTATCGTCGCCCGTAGTTTTCCATTCACCTGCACCGCAATAGTGACGCTCGTCTCCCCAGCTTCCTGGATCTTACTAACATCAGGCCATGTTGGCTTGGTGCCTAGCTCAGCCGCCAGTTTCGGCGCAAAGATCGAGATCAGGCTCACAAACATTCCTAGATGCTCCTTTGAGAGCGTCATACCCGACTCGCCTTGGTCGTCCGTAGCCTCAGGCGAAGGAGACCGCCACGCGTTCACAAACTCCATCAGTCCGGCAATCGCGGTGTTAAACTTTTGCTCAAGCACCCCGTTCTCGACTCTAGCAACAAGAGCCTTGAGTTTAGCCGCAAGCTCAGGCGAGCTTGTCTCTCCCACTTTACCCTCGCGCTTGACCGTCTCCTTGATCCGACCAAGAAACCTCACTTGTCCCGAGATCGCTCCCGAGTCCCAGGCGATCGATTGCTCCCACGGCCCCATAAACATCTCATACATTCTGACCGCGTCCGACCCGTATTTCTTGACCATATCGTCAGGATTTACGACGTTCCCAATCGACTTGCTCATTTTCTTGCCGTCCTCGGCTAGAACCAGTCCGACTGAGCGCAAGCGCAAAAATGGCTCGGGAAAGTCGACGAGCCCCAAGTCCTGCAACACCTTGACCCAGAACCTGGCGTACAAAAGGTGGAGGACCGCATGTTCAGCCCCTCCTAGATACCAATCAACTGGTAGCCATTTTTTGATCTCCGGCTGGGCAACTTTTGCCCACCACTCTGTATACGACTCACCCTTTACCGGTAGCTTGACCTGACCCCAGAACGCAAATGCAAGAAAGTACCAGCACGACCCTGCCCAGTTAGGCATGGTGTCGGTCTCGCGGCGAGCCTCGCCCCCACACTCTGGGCATTTTGTATTCACCCAGTCGGCAACGCGTGAAAGTGGCGACTCGCCCGTTTCGGTTGGCTCGTAGGACTTGAGGGTCGGGAGCTCCAACGGCAACTCAGACTCAGGTATAGGCACAACGCCACATTTGTCGCAGTTCACGAGCGGGATAGGCTCGCCCCAGTAGCGCTGACGTGAGTATACCCAGTCCCGCAGATGATACGTCGTTTCTTTTTTGGCTACACCATCTTTTTCGAGCTTACTCCCGACCTCGGCGTCGGCCTCAATCTCCTTGATCGGCAAGCTATATTTGGTTGCAAACTCGCGGTCTCGATCGTCAAAAAACGGCACCCCCATAACCGCGCCAGTCCCGAAAGAGCCAACAACATAATCAGCTACCCAGACCGGGATCTCCTCTCCATTTGCCGGGTTTACAGCCACGATACCGGTTGCAACTCCTGTTTTCACTTCCGCCTCAACCAATCTGGACTGTTCGGTTTTTTGCAGAGCGTCGTGGGTATATTTCTTGACCTCATCGCTCGCCTGCCACCCAACCTTGATCCACTCATCCGCTTTTTCCGGCGAAATTACGATAAAGGTCACGCCGTGGATTGTGTCCACTCGGGTTGTAAATACCTCGACTAGATGCTGGTCGTCATTCTGTCCAGGAATCATCCGGAGGGCAAACTTGACTCTCACACCCTCCTTCTTCCCAATCCAGTTCTTCTGCATCTCGAGTATTCCCTTTGGCCAGTCGAGGCCAGCTGGCTGGCCGCTGATCCTGTGGTCAGACGAATCTGATGAGTCTGTACCAGCGGGATAGAGTTCATTTTGTGGTAGATCCAAATCAGTCAGTAATCGCTCCGCATACTCCGTGATCTTCATCACCCATTGCGGGAGTAGCTTCTTCCCGACCACCGTCCCACACCTCTCGTGTGTTCCGTCTCCTTGCACCTCTTCGTTGGCAAGCCCCGTTAAACACTTGGGACACCAGTTGATCGCAACTTCCTCTCGGTAAACCAAGCCCTTTTTATAAAGTTGGAGAAAGATCCACTGCGTAATTCCGTAGTACTGAGGGTCAGTCGTCGCAAACTCCCTGTCCCAATCAAAGTCTAGATCAAGTGCCTGCATTTGTTTCTTAAAGTTGGCGTAGTTTTTTGGCACCATCTCCTGGGGAATTTTCTTGGCCTTGATCGCCGCGTTCTCCGCGGGGAGTCCAAAGGCATCCCAACCCATCGGCGAGAGAACATCCTCTCCCTTGAGGCGGAAATACCTCGCCATCACGTCGCACGCCGTAAAAATCCTGACATGCCCGACATGGAGCCCCTCGCCTGAGGGATATGGGAACATGCCGAGGACATAGGTGGTACTTTTTTGCATAATTAAGACTTAATTCTAACACCTGCCTTGCCAATTAACACCAAAATGCTAAAATATTTCTCAAATGAGTCAAGAATATGAGCCAGTAAATCAAGTAGAGTACTTACCTATCATCGCTAGGCCTCTTACCATTTTAAATGCGTTGAAGGCAATTGGCGAGTGTGCCGTCGGTCATATGGGATCTCTTGCGATCGGCACAATAGATCATGAGGAGAAGGTCAGAATCCCTGTGTTCTTTGGATTACTGGAGCCTAGAATTGTAGATCCAGATGAGTATAAAGGTTTTGATAAGACTCGACTAAGCAGCTCCTACGGCACAAGAACGATTGTCTACGTCAAAGGAACATAAACGCAAGAATAATTTAGCGCGGTTTGCTATACTCAATTTAATGCCCTCACGTTTTGTTTTGCACACCAGCCTCCTGGTTATCTCCGCGTCCGGAGTCTATTTTTGGCTCGCCTCAGACGCACTCTCCGGCTACACTCTCCAGCTTGTCGCCCTCCTTGTCCTCATGTATCTAGGCTCCCACTCACTCAGAACCCACAAACCCAAGTGGTTCCACAAGAGCTCGGTCACGATGGATATCACGATCCTGACCACCATGATTCTCCTCTTGGTCACGGAAACTGGTGGCCTCGCCTCACCCTTCCTTTTCCTCTCTTACTTCCTTCTGTTTGCAGTTGCCATGCTCTACGAAATCGAGGCAACTCTTGTTCTAACCGGAGTTTTTGTGCTTTATTTCCTCTTCCTTCCTTCCACGAACCTTGGCGATCTCGGTCACCTCGCCGAGCTCCTCGCCCTCGTCACGATCACTCCTCTTGCTATCTTTACCGGTCATCAGTACGAGGCAGTGACCCGGGAAAGAGAACAAAAAACCAAGCTGACCAAAAATCTGGCAAATCAAGAGTCAGATACCTTGCTATTCCTGTCGTTAAATCTTAAGAGAACACTGACCTCCGCGCTCGACACCCTCTCGCTCACTATCCCCCAGACCAAGATTAGCTCAGTTAGGAGTAATCTGCTCTCCCTCTACACCGACCTCAAAGAGCTCTACCGCTCAGCTGCAGAACTCCAAAAAACAGTTGACCAAGAAACAGATAAATAAACTAAATTGTCTCGTAAGACAAAGTCACGGACACATTCACCTCGCTACTGCCTACCTCAACCGGAGTCTCGGTCTTGAGCATATCAGCTACCCCAATCTCCGGCATAGCTGATCTAACCGCATAAGGTTGAGGATAGTTTGCGCCCTCGGTGATATTGACGATTCTCCCGAGCCTCATTCCGGCTAGTCCAGAGAGCTCCTCGGCCTTTGCCTTGGCTTTCTCAATCGCCATTTCGCGTGCTTCCTTGACTGATTTTTCCATGAGTTCGTCCGAAAGCCCGAATGAGGGACCCGATACATTCCCTAGTCCGAGCGTACCTACTAGGTCGAGTGCTGGAGACACTTGATCTAGTTCGCGCACCTTGACCACAACCGATCCCGAGGCAACGTAGCGATTACGGTTGCTGTAATCTGGATAGTAGTTGTAGCTCGTAGTCTGGATATCCTTTTCCTCGATCCCTAGTGACTTGAGACTCCTCGTTAGATTCTCCATCTTCGCGTTCACCTGCTCCTGAACTGCCTTGAGGCTAGTTCCCTCTTCTTGAACGCCGAGCGTTAAGACCGCTTGATCAGGGACCACAACAACCTTGCCCTCGCCAGATACGTCAAAGGTGCTCATTTTCTGTGTTTGAGTCACTGCAATCGGCAATGCCCCGCCAACCCGGAAATATATACCAACAACGAGCGCAACCGAAAGTGAAACCAAGAGAACATCTACAACCCTATTTCTCATATCTAAAACAAATATAGCATATTTAATTTGAATACAAGTAAGTTACAAGCAGATAGTTATCCAATCATTGACAATGATCAGATACTTTGTCATATTTAAACCATGCCTAGCATTTTACTCAAACGCGATTTCACCACAGGCCACTACTACCACCTCCGTCACCAGAGCAAAAACAATACCGAACTATTCAAAACCGAGGCAGACTACAAAACCTTTATCCTCCTCCTCTCCTACTACCTCCGCTTCCCCGACGCCACTCCTCTCTCTTGGGTCAAGCGTCTGACCCCACAAACCGTGATCGGCAAGCGTGACGCCTCGGACTTTGGCAAAACACCAGTCACACTCCACGCTTTCCTCCTTCTTCCTGATCACTTTCACCTGGTACTCAAAGAAAATCTCGGTGGAAACGCGCCTGGCATCTCCAACTTGATGCGTCGTGTCAGCGTCGGCTACGCCATGTACTACAACAAAACCTACGGGGTCAAAGGCACAATCTATCAGGGCAAATACAAAATGATCGAGGTCGAGGAAGATCATCTCTCGCCCCTCATCTACACGCTCCACCACCACGAAGGTGTCAACGACACTTTCCTAACCTCACCTCTTCACTCCACGCGCCCCGACTACGCCGGCTCGGCGCGCCCCTGGGTGCTCCCGCTCCCGACCACCTCCCCAACCCCTCTCCCCCCAAAACTTATTCTCGAGAAATAGTAGCCTAAAAAATTTGCGCAGTTTGCATTTGAATCCTATATCTCCACGCTCTCCCAGTGCTCAATCCTCGGTTCCTCTTGATCCAACCACACCCCCACCACATCAACGCGCACTCTCCCTTCCCACGCATACTCTCTGCACCACATCTCCCCCATCCTCTTAACCTGCTCGATCTTGTGATGGTTTACCATCTCCCACGGCTCCCCGTATTTATCCGTCGACTTGGTCTTGACCTCGACAAACACAACTATCTCCCCGACCTTCGCGACAATATCCACCTCTCCCCACTTACTCCTGTAATTTCGCGCAAGGATCTTATATCCCTTTTGCATCAAATGCTCCGCCGCCAGACTCTCACCTCTATTCCCCGTGACTTTATTTTGCAGCTTACTCACAACTCAATAGTAGCTAAAATCCCCGAAAATTGACATCTCCCAAAAATCAGAAAACTTGGCGAGTATTACCATACATTCTCCCTATACTGCACCGCCTCAGCAATATGGGCAGACGTGATCTGACTCGATCCCTCAAGGTCCGCGATCGTCCGAGCAACCTTGATGACCTTAAAGTAAGCTCTCGCAGATAGTTCAAACTTGCGGGCAACGCTCCCCAAAAACTCTTTGGTCTCAGGTTCAAGCGGACAAAACTTCTTAACCTCCTTGTTCCCCATCTGGGCATTCGTATACATCCCCTTGATCCCG
>CAZDRB010000015.1:0-14644 GCA_964507925.1 uncultured Pseudomonadales bacterium | reverse complement strand
TAAGTTGGCCGTCATAACAATTACCCTCTCATCCCTCCCTATTCCAACCAGTCCAGCCCCCGCTCCGTCCCGTATCGCTCGCGCGGTCGCTGTCCTCCAATCAACTTTAATGCTCATCTAAGAAGCTCCTGTGTCGCGCTCATTAATTCCTCGGCGCTTGGCACTTTGTCGTGCCACCTTGGATCATTTTCCATAAAACTTACTCCTTTTCCGGCAATAGTCTCAGCTACTACCATCGCCGGCCCACCTTGATTGCCCTTAGCACTCACAAGGCTAGCTTGTACTTTTTCTAGATCATTGCCATCACATTTATATATTGATAGACCAAAAGCTTCTAACCTTCCCTCAACTTCTTTGTACGTTGCAACCTGACTCACATAGTTCTCAATCTGAACTCTGTTTCTGTCTAAAATAAAAATTAAGTTATCAAGCTGGCGTCTCACCGCAAAATTAAATGCCTCCCAAACTTGTCCTTCTTGTAGTTCTCCATCCGACAAAATGCAAAATACTTTTGGCGTTTCTTGTTGCGAGAGCTCGGCGTGCTTAAGCTTCATTCCAAGAGCAATCCCGACCGCGACCGAGACTCCTTGTCCAAGCGGTCCAGAGCTTGCCTCGACCCCAGGGGTTAGTCCGCGCTCAGGATGCCCAGGAAGTCGACTGCCAATTTTCATAAATGTCGCGAGCTCGTCGTGCGGGATAATCCCTTTTCGAGAAAGGGCTGCATACTGAACAGGACAATAGTGGCCGCACGACAAAACTATCTTGTCCTGTTCGTGATTAACTATTTCTCCAAAATAAAGGGCGGCAAAGATATCCGCTGACGAAAGTGGTCCAGCAACGTGTCCTCCTCCTGCTCCCTTTACCATCTCGAGTACATCAATGCGCAGTTGATTTGCAATTTTCTTGAGATCTTGGGCAGACTTCATGACTCTAGTATAGCCTACCTAGCTCATAAAGGCGGACTCGCTACAGTGCTGACAATGCGTGTGGTCTACCTTGTTTAGAGCCTGTTCAAGTTCTTTGATTTTAGGCAAAATCTCATCAATCCCATCAACTATCCTAAACACATCCATTTCCTTGGCATCAATTAAAAGATTGTCATGGATCGCTCCAACTACTTTTCGCCAGAATGATCCGACCAAAATAAACGGTTTGTGGTGGCCATAATATAGCTTGGCTAGTACCCACGCAGTTCCAAACTCAGAAATCGTCCCCGTCCCACCATTAAAAATCAAAAACACGTCCGACTCCTCCATTAGCTTGTACATGCGCTCTATATAATTATCTGTCTTGATCTCGCGATCTGTGATATTTGCCAGGTATCTCCCCTCAAATCCTACCGCATGCTCAGGATAAAACGTCACCGAAACTGTATGTCCATTGACTGACTCCGCCCCCCGGGTTGAGGCGTCCATCACGCCAGGGCCACCTCCGTTCACAATCGTGTACCCGAGCCGAGCCAGCTTTTTGGCGCTGTGATAAGCAGCCTTGTAGGTTGGGTGGTCGGTGTCGACCGCCGCGTCCCCAAAAAACGCAACCCTCTTGAGTAAAACCTGTTTGTTCTTTGTCATAATTTCCCTTGCCAGTAACTACTGTTTGCGCTGGTCTCACTTGCTCCAGCGCGGATCGCTTTTTCGTACGTATCCTTGTTGATCCCCCCATCAACCAAGATGCTCCCCGTATATATTTTTCTCAGCTCGCTTATTTTTGGGATCACGCGCTCATCAAAACTCGAGCCCGTTGTTCCAACAGGCACGGAGAGAAGTAGTATCGTCTTACACTTCGCAATGACCTCCTCCTCTATTTCCTCAATTGGTGTCTCAAGTTTAAGAGCTAGTCCTCCCTCCCCACCATAACTCGCGATTGTCTCAAGATATAGCTTCTGTGATCCCATTCTCTCGATTTGCCCAATAATTCTTAGAGGAGAGAGCGCAACCGTCTCCTCAATCCACTCAGTCGGATCATCAACCATCAGATGAAAATCTAGTTTCAATTCAGATAAATCAAATTGCTGGAGGTCGGCAGGCGAGATTGTAAGTAGATCACTAAACAGTCCGTCTCCAATATCAATATGCACGCGTCCCTCGCCTCGCTCGATGATTGTCTTGATCTTTTTTTCCACGACCAAGATATCGGACTCCATAATAATAGGGGTAATCATGACTTACTTATCCTTAAGTTGTCGATCTTAGCTCGTCTTCGAACATGTCTTGCGTCATCATTAATCTCAGTCTCGATAAATATCCTCACTCGCTCAACTACTTCCTCGGGATTTGTCCAGTCACTTGGTATCACAAGGATGTTTGCATCCTCGTGCTCTCTTCCTTGTTTAACTACATCGTTATTAAATCCAATGATCGCTCGCACGTGGGGGAATCTATTCGCAACTATCTCCATCCCGTGACCACTGCCACAAAGAAGTATTCCTCGGGACGTAGCACCATTGCCCTCGATCGACTCGGCGACCTTGAGGGCAAAATCAATATAGTCATCTTCTGGATCAAACATCCTTGCCCCAACATCCGTGATTTCATACTCATTTTCTAAAAGCCATGATTTGACCTCTTCCTTGAGCTCAAACCCCCTGTGATCCGCACCTAAGTATATTCGCATCTTGTATTCAGTATACTGTATACCGTATACGGCATACTCAAGCAAACCACTCTGGACTCACAAATCTAATCATCGCCGACAGCACAATCTGCACGTAAGCCTGTTTACGATCCAGCTTGCCTTGACTCAGCACTCCAATCGCCCCCATCTTTTGCTTGAGATTGCGCTCGTCCATATACTCATCCATCAAAGGCCCAAGTTCCCCTCCTGCCTTGATTTTCTTCGCCACCTTTTCTGGAATCTCAAAGTATAGCCCTCCGGCTAGACCGATCTTGCCTTCTTGGTTCACGACACACGCCCAGGCACACTCAAATAGTTTGCCCTCAATCACCTCAACTCCTCCCTCGATCCCGACACCATAATCTGCCGCACCTAGGGCATTATTGGCTCTATTCTTTGCGCCCCGTATCGTCTCCTCCTCACTCATGGGCTGGGCGGCAACTCCACTCTCGACGTCGATACCAACAACCTCACACTCCGGAAAATATTTTTCAAAAGCCTCCCTGACCGCCCCCACTTTAACTGGGTTCTTGCTCCCCACAATTATCTTCATACAATCCCCAATTGTAATCTACACTCTTCGCTCATCAGTTCCTTGCTCCAGGCTGGCTCCCAAACTAGCTTAAGCACCACCTCGTCAGCTGAGAGCGGGGCAAGCGCGTCCTGGATCAACTGCTCGATAACAGGAGCCAGTGGGCACCCCGGGGTAGTCAGTGTCATCTCAACTTTGATAACAGAGTCCTTCACCTCAACTTTGTATACCAAGCCCAAACTCACAATATCCACATGCAACTCGGGATCCATCACTGTCTTTAGTCTCTCTTCAACTTGCTCTCGAGTAATCATCGTCTCCATTGTACAATACGCTCTATGCACAAACCCTTTTTCTCGATCATCATCCCCGCGCTAAACGAGGAGAGGTATCTCCCCAAGCTCCTAAAGGACCTCGCCGCTCAAACTTACCAGGACTTTGAGGTTATCGTCGTCGATGGCAAGTCCGAGGACAAAACTGTCGCAAAAGCCCAGGCTTTCTCGACCAAGCTCTCCTCTCTCAAAATCATGTCTAGTCTCAAACGGCATGTCTGTGTCCAACGAAACCTTGGCGCCAAAAAAGCTAACTCCGACTGGCTAATTTTTATGGACGCGGACAATCGCCTCCCCCCCTACTTCCTCCAGGGTATCAAGTATCGTCTAGAGTATTCGCCTGCCGACATGTACACCACTTGGGTCAAGCCAGATAGTGCTGACTCGATGGCCAAAATGACTGCATTTTTCATCAACCTCGGCCACGAACTCCAAGAACAAACAGTCTCCAAGCCTATTGCTCTCGAAAGCATGCTTATTATCAGCAAAAAAGTTTTTCTCCAAGCAGGTAGATTTGATGAAACAGTTAACCTCGGAGAGGGACGTTTCCTCAGCGAAAAAGTAATCAAAATGGGCTCTAAATATCGGATTTTGCGCGACCCGCAATACACTTATTCCCTTCGCCGCGCAAGAAAATATGGAGCCCTCAAAACTGGTCTTGGAATAGTTCAGGCAGAGATTATGGAGCTCCTTGGAACAAATATGGCAAGATCCGACAAAGTCAAAAAGCTTTACCCCATGCTCGGAGGTGGTTCATACGAACAAGACAAGGAGATCAAATTTGCTAGCCTGATCGCAACCAAACTCAAGTCTGCAAGAACCAAAAACAAATTCATCCGCACCCTCACCAAGCTATATCAAGAAATTATTGCTGATTAACGACACCATCAAAAAAACCAGCTCTTCTCCGCCAAGCGGTCTCAGATACTGGTTTTTTTGCGGTAATTAACTCTTTTTCAGAACCGGCATGCCGGTTCTCTTGGTTTCAACTACCTTGTATCCTGCTGGAACGTCGTTGAGAGCTTCAGCGCGGACGTCTCGTGCAAAGTAATAAATCTGTTGCATGCGACCATTTTTGAGAGTTACTTTTTTGCCGTGCAGGTAATAGGTAACACCTTTTGCGTTTTTGTATGAATATGCCATTTTTCTATTCACCCCCTTCCAAACTTAATCTACTATTCCTCTGTCTGGAAACCAGACTATACCTCTGGTTATACCCTGGTCAAAATACCTTGTCAATACTCTTTTACCCTGGATAACTACTGGAAAATATAACAATCTATATCAGTTGGCGCTCAAACTTGAAAGCCTGGAGTCAAGATTGGCAAACTCTACTGACTCCCCATTCACAAAAAAGCTTGGCGTGCCAGACAAGCGATAGTTTGTTGCCGCCAAGAGGTCGATCGCAACCTTGTCTTTTACCTCCTGACTCTCGATGTCAGCCAAAAACTTGGTAGCATCTAAACCGAGCGCCGTAGCATACTCCGCAAACTTTTCTCTTGGATCACCTAGCTTCTCCCACTCTCTCTGCTTCTCAAATAGAGTGTCATGCATCTCCCAAAACTTGCCTTGCAAATGCGCCGCTTCGGACGCTCTTGAGGCAATATCGGCGTTTTTATGTATTGAGTTGAGTGGATAGTGTCTATAGACTAGCTTGACCTTGCCCTCATACTTAGAAAGGATCTGCTTGAGAGGCGCCTGCACTGATTGACAAGCGGGGCACTGCAAATCGCTAAACTCAACAAGCACTATCTCGCCCTCCCCTTTGACTAGCCTCATCTCGCCAGCCACATCCGTAATTATCTTATTTTCTGGAGCGCTGTTGCCAAAGTTCACGAGTAGTGCCCCAACTCCAAGAAGGAGTCCGATCGTAACGACTACAAACATGACAATTGATTTAATCTGCATATGTCTATAGCGGAGGCCAGACTCGCGCCTGTCCTTCATATATCTCAATTGCGCCAGTCGGGCACGACTGGGCGGCTAACATTATATTATCACCCTCGTCGCTCCCTCCTTCGATGATCTCGACTAGGTTCGCTTCGTTTAGCTTAAAGAATGTCGGCGATATAGCGACACACGAGGCCGCCGCAATGCATTTTGACTGCAGCACCTTGACCGTGTACTTGCCGATTACTCTTACCAGCTTGTATTCATCGCTCATATCTTCGCCTATTTGCGTCTTTTTCGCGCGCTTCCATAATACCACGGCAGATCGGACAGTAGATTGGTTCCTCTAGCCCTCTCGTCTGATACAACGCTTGCTCCTCAATGCTCCACACAAATGGATTGTTACAATTTTTACACTTTATGGTCTTGTAATTCATGCAAATTTCTCCTGATATATGTTCTCGTTTTTCATGCCCAGCTCACCTAGCTTCTCACGGATCGAGACTACCTTCTCAGGCATACCACAAAGATAGGCTTCCCACTCGGATAGACCACCTTGAGCATTAAAGTCTCGGCTTAAACAATCCTGTACATATCCCTGACACAAGCTCCATTTCTCGCTTGGCCGCGACAAGGTAATGTCAAACACAAAATTTGGGTGCGCAGTCGCTAGTCGCTCAAGGTTATCAACAAAAAACAAATCTGTCTCACTCCTCATCCCCCAGTGTAGTCTCATTTGCCTTGTCTCTTTTTTATTTATAAGCAAGTCCTCAATCATTGCGTATATTGGCACAATCCCGCTCCCCGTTGCCACAAATAACAATTTGTTAGTAAATTGTAAATTGTTAATTGTAAATCTTCCTAGTGGAGCCAGTGCCTCGACCTCGCTTCCTATCTCCAGGCTCTTAAGATACTCACTTCCTTTGCCGGCTGAGACCATCTCAGCAAGAAGATGAAATCCGTGTTCATTGTCTGGAGCACTGGCAATCGAGTAACAACGTCTCTCGCCATTCTCGTTAATCTTCAAAGATACATATTGTCCTGCCTGATACTTGATCCGATCAGGATTCACAAGCTCGAACTTTAAGTACAAAAATCGCTCGTTCTCCGAAACATAATACTTCTCGCTTAGTCTAGCCTTGTATTGAACTGGTTTTGCCATTTCCATATCCGCATTCTACCATTACCAGGGCTTATCCCAGGCATTTATTTCTTGTTGCGGAAGCCTTATCTTTTTGGGGGTTACAAACAATAATATTATCGAGACGATCATGACTATAGCCCCGATATATCCAAAGCTCTCAAGCTCACCAAACTCACCAGCCAGGGCTCCCGCAATTATCGGCCCAATCACGTAGGACAGAGAATGCATTGCGTTTGACATGCCCATCATATGCTTTCTCCCTCTTCGCACCATTCGAACAGTCAAGTCAGAATACACCGCGTCAATTAAAGGCCATGCAAGTCCAATAAATATGCTTGACAAAACCACCGTACCTAGAATCCACCAAATTGACTGAACTACTCCAATCATGGCTAGTATCGCTCCCCCAAGAATCAAAAATATCTCGGCCCAGCGCTTCTTGCCTTGATATATCCCCCACTTGGCAATTACAAATCCAATAAACAAGGATGGCAGCATATAAAGCGACAAAAACCATCCTCCATACGGACTCTCGAGAGCGAGCATGTCGTTCACGACCGTCCCCGTCGTCCAAAAACTAGCATCAATTACCCCGATCAAAAAACTCATGATAAGGACTGGCCAAGCATGAACGCCCAGGCTAACCCAGTGTCTAATCTCAGCCAAAACATCAACGCCATGTACACTCTCGTCACCCTTTGATCCTGGCAACTTGACCCACAAAAAAGCAAGGTAGGCAACCACGAGCACAACTCCCGCAGCCATTATCACTCCTCGCTCTCCAGCAAACGCAATCTTCGCTCCAATTAAAGGGCCCAAAAAATACGCAAGATTGCGAAAGGTCCCCACAACTCCCCAGACTGCGCTTCTTGCATGAGGCTGTGCCGCGTCCGCGACAAACTGACGCGTCATAAACGCATCAAGCTCATAATAAACTCCCCACGCCGCCATTCCTATAATCAAGATCCACACATACGGCATCCAGGTTGAAACAAATAGAGTCGAGAGAAACAAGCTCGCACCAATTATCGCCATGATGACGAGCTTACCGACACCCGTATTTCTCAGTAGCTGAGGAAACAATAGGTCAACCCCAAATCCAACCACAGACGAAGTCGCCATCACTATTCCCATCAGTAGTGGTGTCCCGACAATTCCCTGGACATATCCTGGCACAAAGTCAGCGAGGATCGCGTCCGACAAGAGCACAAAAAACATAATCACCAAAAAAGGTCCGACTCTCAACCACATATCTCTATATCCTAGCGGTTATAATGTGTTTCATGCAAATCTTATCTATCTCCGACTCACGAGCCATTCCCCTCGCGCTCAAACTCCTGAATGATGGTCAGCTCGTCATTTATCCAACGGAAACTTGCTACGGCATTGCCGCTGATTGTCAAAGCGCTCAGGCCATAGACCGCCTCCTTGAGTACAAAGGCGACCGTCACCGCCAGATTGCCATTGCCGTGTCAAACCAGACAATGGCAGAAAAATATGTATCTCTAAACGAAACTGCCAAAAATCTCTACCAAGAGTTTTTGCCTGGCCCAATCACGGTCATCTCAGATTCTCTTCACTTACTAGATGCGCGCCTAGAGTCGGTACAGGGCACACTCGGTGTCCGGATTCCGGATTACACATTTGCTCTCAAGCTTATAGAGTCTAACGGCACTCCCTTGACCGCAACTAGCGCCAACACAAGTGGAAAAAAAGAGCCCTACTCCCTCGAAGACTGGCAAAAATATACCGCACCCAACAAGCAGAAAATGGTCGCACTCTTCCTGGACGCTGGAAAACTCAAAAATCGCCCAACCTCAACCGTCGTTGACACCACGCTCAACGATCCTCAAATTCTAAGGCAGGGCGGGCTCGTTATCCCGGCGCTCGCGCCAACTTTTACTTCCCGCTCCGAGTCTGACACCCTCGCGCTCGCAAGAGAACTCACCCTCAAACATCTCGCGCTCTCCCGCCGCTTTCCATTGATACTCGCGCTCCAAGGAGACCTAGGTGTTGGCAAGACTCAGTTTGTCAAAGGAGTAGCGCAAGAGCTCGGAGTGGATTTGACCATCTCCTCCCCGACCTACACACTGATGAAAGAGTATCCCTACGCCCTCCTCAAATATTCGGGCACCCTCTATCACATCGATACTTGGCGCTTGTCCGATCCGATGGAACTGGAGTCGACGATTCATCTTTCGACACTTCTCAAGCCCGGAAATATAATCGCAATCGAGTGGGCCGGAAAGGCCAAAAATCTCCTAGAGTCCTACGAAAATGATGTGCCTATTTTGGTGATCAATATCAAAGATATCGGCGATAATATCCGCCAAATATCGTACGCATTTTCTACTCCAGAATGGAGCTAATAAGCATTTCCGTGCCCTTCCGAAGCTCAAAGAGCGAAGGAAGGTCAACGCCTGAGTGGTCTTAAAATCGGTATTTGTTCGCTGTTTCTCTTAGCTGACTCTCCTCCCCTTGCACGGGGTTTGGATTATTTTTCTTGCCTATTTTTAGATGAATATGTGCGTGTGGAACATTCCACCCGTCGATAGAGGATCGCACAACTTCTCCGCTCAGCTCTCGAAAGTGTTTGGCTATTTTGCCTACCACCTCAAAATACTCGCCCAGGTTTTGATGATCCCAAACCCACGTGGTATGTTCCTTAGGGATTACCAGTGTGTGCCCTTCCGCCGAGGGGAAAATATCGAGAAACGCCAAATACTTCTCATCCTCATAAATCTTATAGCTCGGCATCTCTCCCGAAACTATCTTGCAAAAAATACAGTCAGTCATCCATAAATTCTATCATTGTTGATGACTCGCGTGTCTCAAGTCAGGTTTTCTGAATATTACAAACATACGTTGTCCCCTATCTCTCCCAGCCGCGAGCGTCAAGAATTCTCTGACGAATACATAACTTGTGCCGAGACTTTTCTGGCCGAACAGGTGCAGGCCAGATAGACTCGAGGCAATCAATGAGGAAGAGAATTTAGCGAGCCTGGGAGCTCGCTTCTTTTGGTTCATTTTCTTAAGAGGATAAGAAAATGAACTCGTCAAGCGGGGCGAAACCCGCTAGAAATATCAATTCGATATATAATGCACGCCATGGCAGAGCCAGTAATATTATCCATCGAAACTAGTCTCGACGACACCTGCGCCGCGGTTACCAAGGGTCTCCGAGTGATCTCAAACGTAGTTTCCTCCCAAACCAGCCACCATGCCTCATGGGGAGGAACAGTGCCTGATATCGCCAAGCGCTTGCACCAAGAATGGCTACCCAAAGTAGTTGGCCGCGCTCTCCGCCAAGCTGGAAGCCCAAAACTAGACGCGCTCGCAGTTACCATCGGCCCGGGACTCGCCCCTTCTCTTGAGCAAGGCATTGCTTATACCAAAAAACTATCTACCATTTACCATCTGCCCATTATCCCGGTCAACCACATGGAAGGTCATTTATTGTCTAGCTTCGCCACTAACAAAAACGGTAAACCAGTCCGAAACTTTAGTAAAGGGTGGCCAGCGCTCGGCTTCCTAATTTCCGGTGGCCACACCGAGCTCGTACTCATGCGCGGGATCGGTGACTACGAGCTCCTTGGTGAGACCTTGGACGATGCCGCGGGCGAAGCCTATGACAAAGTCGCAAGACTCCTCAAGCTCGGCTATCCCGGTGGACCAATTCTCGCCGAGATGGCCAAAGCCGGCAAGCCCATCTATCACCTCCCCGAGCCCATGACTATGAGGAAAGATCTGGACTTTAGTTTTTCCGGTCTCAAAACAGCCGCCCGTCAATATCTCGAAAAGAATGATCCCGAGCTTACCAAAGAGTTTATTCAAGACTTTTCCGCGAGCTTCCAAAAAGCCGTGTTTAAGCATTTAATGACTAGATTTCGCCGGGCAATTGACCTTTACTCGCCCAAAATAATTCTCCTCGGCGGCGGTGTCGTCAGCAATGTCAAACTCCGAGACCTCACTCGTGCTGTCGCCAAAGAATATGATCTTCCGGTATATACTCCCTACTCCAAAAAACTTATTACCGACAACGCGGCCATGATCGGCGTCGTCGCTTCATACAAATTTGAAAAAGGCGAATTTGCAGATCCTAACGAGCTCGACCGATTGCCTAATCTAGGCTTCCCACGATCGTCTTAACCACCTTGACCGGCAAGATCAAACACTTCATTCGTCCAGGAGATACTTCTAGCCCCACTCCAGTTTTTAAAAGCTCCTCCTCGCTCATTGCCTGCACCTCCTTCAAGGTCCGACCTTGGAGGTACACTGACAACTTCGACGCAGCCGCGGTCGAGATCGCGCATCCTACCCCTCTCCACTTGGCTTCTTTGATCACACCCTTATCTGACTTAATAAAAAACTCAATCATGTCCCCACACGAAGCATTTGAGTCTCGCTCTCGGACAACCCCCTCACCCTCAATCTCCCCTTGATTCCTCGGGTTTTCGTAATGATCCATGACGTCTTCTTTGTACAAATCCATAGTCTTACTTTTTGAATATTTTCTTTACTTTTCCAAGCGCTTGAACTAGCTGATCTATATCATCTTTAGTTGTATACACATTAAAGCTCGCGCGAACCGAGGCCGAAACTCCCATATGCTTATGTAGTGGCATCGTGCAGTGATGACCACTTCTGACCGCAACTCCCTCCGAATCAAGGATAGTTGCCACGTCATGTGCGTGCACTCCCCTGTACTCAAAACTCACGCTCCCACTGCGCAAACTTGAATCCTTGCATCCTAGTATTCTTACTTCCTGAGTGCGACCAAGTTCGGCAAGCGCGTAATCAACAATCCCTCTATCATGTTCCCGCACATTCTCCATTCCCAGCTTCTCCAGGTACTTGATCGCAGCCGCAAGCCCAACCGCCCCAGCAACATTTGGTGTGCCAGCCTCAAACTTTTCTGGTAGCTCGGCCCAGGTCGAATGATCAGAGTAAACCTCGCTTATCATTCCTCCTCCAGTCATAAATGGTGGCATTGCTACAAGCACTTCTTCCTTGCCCCACAGCACTCCAATCCCCATCGGTCCAAGCATCTTGTGCCCCGAAAAAACATAAAAATCGCACCCTATCTCAGTCACGTCCACCTTCATATGAGGCACCGCTTGAGCGCCGTCGACAAGAACCTTGGCTCCCGCAAGGTGCGCTTGTTTGGTCAACTCTTTGACTGGATTGATCGTCCCCAATGCGTTTGATACATGGCTCAAAGCCACTAATTTTGGCGCCATTTTTAGCTTCGCTTTATAATCACTCATATCTAAAATCCCCTCGTCTGTCAGACCAACCACTTCTAGTCTCGCGCCAGCTCGCTTGCATAGCTCTTGCCACGGGACCAAGTTCGCGTGGTGCTCCATTATGGTCGTGACTACAACATCGCCTGTAGCTATATTTGCCCCGCCCCAAGAATACGCGACCAAGTTTATCGCCTCGGTAGTATTACTGACAAAAATTACTTCTTGAGATTTTTTAGTTCCAATAAGCTTGGCAACTTTCTCTCTCGACTCCTCCAGAAGACGGGTTGACTCGTCTCCAAGCGTATGCGCTCCTCGGTGCACATTGGCATTACTAGTTTCGTAATACTCTCGCTCAGCTTCAAGTACCGAAATTGGCTTTTGCGAGGTCGCGCCACTATCTAGATATGCGAGATTTTTCCCGTTTATTTTTCGCTTTAGAATCGGAAAGTCGTTTTTTACTCTGCCCGGGTCAAACATGGCTATATCTTATCACTAGAGAGAAATCCTTCAACAATCACCCGCTCGGACTCTATTTTGCTTATTCCCCTGCTCATCAAATATAGTATCTGCTCAGGATCAACTGGTCCAACAGTTGCCCCGTGACTTGCCTTGACGTTGTTAGCCTCAATCTCAAGTTCAGGCTCTGCAACCGCGCGCGCTGTCGGGTCTAAACACAACACTCTTAGCTCAAGATAGTCATCCGTCATCTGAGCCTCTTTTCTGATCCTGATCATGCCATAAAGCTTGACTGTGGCCCTCGCTCCCGCAACTCCCTTGAGTGTGATCCTGCCACTTGTATTTTCCGCCTTATGGTCAGCGACTACGCGCACTTCGTACTCTCCACCCGCGCGGGCATCAACTATTCCCGTCCAAGTCTTCGTCTCTCCCTCTTTGTCAAAAGGAATTAGAATCTCATACTTGCCTGGTTTATCAAATTTTATAAGCTTCATCCTACACTCCCGACCATTTCCATCTTCACGAGCCTATTCAGCTCAACCGCATACTCCATCGGCAGCTCAGATATGATCGGATCCAAAAATCCGCGAATAATCATATTTTCCGCCTCTTCCTTGGTCAGTCCACGGCTCATCAAATACAGTATCTGCTCCTCACCAACTCGGGAGACATATGCCTCATGTTCGAGCGTTGCCTCGCCAGTCATTATCTGATTGTTGGGATAGGTATCGGACCTACTTTGTGGGTCCAGAATTAGGGCGTCACACACCACCTTACTCCGCGACCCCGCCGCGGCGGGGATTATCTTGACCTGTCCTCGGTAACTACTTCTTCCGCCACCTTTTGAGATCGATTTGCTTGTAATCCGGCTCGTAGTGTTAGGCGCTAGATGGATCATCTTGGCGCCAGCATCTTGGTGTTGTCCCTCGCCCGCGACCGCAATCGAAAGCATCGATCCCGACGCCCTCTCGCCCCGCAAAATACAGCTCGGATACTTCATCGTGATCTTAGATCCCAAGTTACAGTCCACCCATTCCATTTGAGCGCCCTGATCCACCACCGCGCGTTTAGTCACCAGGTTATAAACAGTCTTGTACCAGTTTTGCACCGTCGTGTATCTAACCTTTGCGCTCTTTGAAACAACGACTTCCACAACCGCGGCGTGTAGTGATGCACTGCTATAGGCGGGAGCCGAGCATCCCTCAACGTAGTGCGCTGACGATCCCTCTTCGGCAACTATCAAAGTTCTCTCAAACTGTCCCGCGCGCTCGGCATTAATCCGGAAATATGCCTGGAGTGGCAGGTCGACCTCGACTCCCTTGGGCAGATACACAAAACTCCCCCCGCTCCACACAGCTGTGTTCAAGGCGGCAAGTTTATTGTCTCCATAGGGAACAATCGTTCCAAAATATTTTTTTACAATCTCCGGATATTGCTTGAGCCCCTCATCCATCGACAAAAACACAACCCCACGCTTGGCAAGCGTCTTTTGCAAACTATGATAAATAACTTCGCTGTCATACTGTCCCCCAACTCCCGCGAGCATCTTTTTCTCGGCTACCGGAACACCAATTGCATCAAACACTTGTCTCACATTATCAGGAACCTCGTCCCATTTTTGATAAGCACGCTCAACCGGCTTGAGATAATAATGGATGTCGTCCCAGTTGATTTGTGACAAATCCGCCCCCCACACGGGCGTTGCCATACTAGAATATTTGGCTAGAGCCTTGAGTCGCGTCGCAAGCATCCATTTTGGCTCTTTTTTTCGCTCCGAAATATCTCTTACCACCTGCTCCGACAACCCTTGAGGAGATTTGTAGGCGTAACCGCTTGTTTCGGTACTAAACCCCAGAGGGTAGCTATCCCTCGATTTTTTCATAACCTCGCTCCTCAATCTCCTGAACCAGCTCCATCCCACCCTCCTCAGCAATCTTCCCGTTTTTCATCACACATACTCGCTCAGGCGTTATATATTCCAGTAAGCGCTTATAGTGGGTAATCAAAACAAAGGCCGTCCCATTTTTTTTCATCTCGGTCACAATCTCCCCCACTTGCCTGAGGGCATCAACATCTAGTCCAGAATCAATCTCATCAAGTATCGCAAGTTTTGGCGAAAGTAGTAGTAGTTGTAAGAGCTCAAGCCTCTTTTTCTCTCCCCCGCTAAATCCCTCGTTTATACTCCTTCCGATATGTTCCTTGGTCAATCCCACTCTGAGCGCGAGCTGTTCTAGCTTGTCTCTAAACTCGGTTAGTCGACCAATCTCGCGACCTGTCGAGGAGTAGCTTGCCCGGCAAAGATTAAACACACTCACGCCAGGTATTACGACCGGCTGCTGCCAGGCACAATATACACCCGCGCGCGCGCGCTCGTCTGGGCTCATTCGGAGCAAATTCTTGCCCTCAAACATAATCTTCGCTTGTTTCAGAT
>CAZDRB010000014.1:0-15100 GCA_964507925.1 uncultured Pseudomonadales bacterium | reverse complement strand
TTTGTGAATATCCTCGACTTTTTCCCACGAAATCTCGGAAATGTGTACTAGTCCCTCAACTGTGAGCTCGTCTTTTCCGGACTTGACCGGTACAGCCACAAAGGCCCCAAACGAAAGCACTCCCGTAACCTTGCCTTCAAACTTGTTCCCAACCTTGACAGCCTTGAGCGCAGTCTCTCTCTGCTCCATCACCGCAGCTTCCGAGACATGTTTTTCCGAGAATATTAGTCTGTTTTTTTCTCGATCAACCTCAATAGGCTTGACCTTGATAGTCTTGCCCACCAAGTCTTGGAGATTGCTGACGTAGCTCGCCCCAAACTGACTAGAGGGAATAAATCCTCTCAGTCCTTGCCATCTCACAATCATGCCTCCACGGTTGAGCTCAACTGTCTTAACCTCTACTTCTTTTTCCTCTTTAAGATAAGCGTCCAGCATGTTCCAAAGCTTATCAAACATCGCGCGCTTCAAGGAAAGCATAATCTGGCCCCGCTCATTTTCGTCCGAGGCGACATAAACATCGATCTCCTCGCCGACCTTGATGGTCTCGATAAACTCCTTGGCAAAATCAAACTCGCGGTCCACGACCGCTCCCTCGGTTTTTGCCCCGATATCCACAAGTACCATCTTACGGTTTACAAAAGTCACGAGTCCTGTAATCGTCTCGCCTTTTTTGGGAACATTAAGTTCGTATCCAGATGTCTTGAGTAACTCCTCCATTGTCTGGGGATTCTTAACCGTCTTTTTCGCTTTTACTTCCTTAGCTGCCTTAACAGGTTTAGCTACTTTACCCTGAGCCTTGTCGATGGGCTTTTTGGTTACTTTTTTTGTGGTTGCCATGAATATTTCTCCTCGTCCGCGCTCAAGTGCGTTTGCCAAAAGGCAATACGAAGAACGCCAACTTAGCTATTGTACCAGGGTAAAACAATTCTGACAATTACATTCCAGGGATGAGGTCAGAGGGCTCAATCAGGTAGACATCAGTCGGAACCTGCATCGAGATAAAGAAATATCGCACGAGGACAATCAAGGCGCCGATCCCGACTCCAAGAATTAGCATCCCAAAAAACTGGTTCTTCATGATCGCCGATTCTGGGATCTTGGCTACTTTCTTGACTGTTCTCTTGGTTTTCTTAACTTTTTTGGGCATATTTTCCTCGCTTTTTGTAATGATATATATCACTCTATACTATTATCGCGCCGTCTACAAGTATCCCCCGAAAGTCATAAAAAACCGCGCTCTGCCCGCTTGCTACGCCAAAGACTTGATCCCGAGTGGTCACGATATCTCCCTCAATTTGCAAAACCTCGTGTAGCTCCCCAAGATTCCTAATTCTTACCCAAAGTGGCCCATCTTTTCTGATCTTGAGTCTCGCAACTCGTATTTTCCTGGTCATCACTTGTTCTCTATTCCCCACCAAAAGCACATTTTTCTCTGGGTCTTTGTCAATAACATAGAGCGGCTTCATTTCTCTGGTTTGTGCCCCAGGCAACATCTCCCACCCGCCGCGCTCCCCGATTGTATAGAACCATAGCCCCTTGTGTCGTCCGATCACTACATGATCGTCCTCCAAACTCGAAACTCGAAATTCTGAATTCGAACTTCGAATTTCTGATTTGTTTCTAATTTCTGATTTTTTATTTCTGATTTTCATAATTACCTCGCCTTCCTGCTCCCCTAGTCTATCCCTCAATAGTTTATGTGTGTCCACGTCCCCAATAAAACAGATTCCCATCGAGTCTGGCTTCTCGGCTGTCGGCAAGTTCATCTCCCTCGCCATCTTCCGGATCTCACGTTTCAGGTGATTCCCAAGCGGAAATAATATGTGCTCTAAGTGATCGCTCGGTATCTGCCAGAGGAAATATGATTGATCTTTGCTCTCGTCTCTTGCCCTCTGTAAAAGACCTCCCGCTATGCGGGCGTAGTGACCCGTTGCTACGTAATCAAATCCTTTGTTCATCGCGTGGGTATAAAACAACCCAAACTTGATCTCGCGGTTACACACCACATCTGGATTTGGTGTTCTGCCGGCTTCGTATTCCTGATAAAAATACTCAATTACTTTTTCTTTGTACTCTTTGCGAAAATCAATTACCTCAAAAGAAATCCCGAGTTGTAGCGCGACCTTTAGTGCATCCGCCTTGTCTTGATCTGTCCGACACCCTGGCTCGTTGTAGCACTCGAGATACGCTGCGTGTACCTCATAACCATCTTTGATAAGCAGCGACGCCGCAACCGACGAATCAACTCCTCCAGATAGTCCAACCAAAACTTTCCCCTTCATACTTACTCCACAACCACTGCAAATTGTTTGAGATCTCGCTTGCCAATTAGCATCTTCGCCGTGAGACGTGACCTGTCCGCAATCGAGACCTGCGTCTTGAGTTTTCGTCCTGCCATGACAAATGTTACTCCCACTATCTCGCGCTTCCTTCTTCCATTAGCATTACGGAAATAGTCATAATAAAGAATGTTGTCTGGCTCAAGTAGTCCGAGCTCCTCTGCAAGCTCGCGGTCCAGACTCGACCCATCGGCTCCCGTATCTATCTTCGCTTTGATCGTCATTTTCTTGCCGTTATGTCCTGACACCTCAACTTCCTCAAAAGACGTGACGGTCTTTCGCCCTATCCCCCGCTCAACTAGCTTGGGATCCGCAAACAGAGCCTGAGCAATCCTGATTCCATGCCTAACCGACAGGACTTTGAGTCCCTTGACTCTAGCTAGTCGCTCAAGTAGTCCCGCGCGGTTCGCTATCTGGATTTTTAGTCCCGGCTGGGCGTTTACCTCAAGCACCATCGGCACCGCCGCTTTTTCTTCTGCTCCCTGTTTGGAATTTGGAACTTGATTATTGGTTATTTCTGACATTGGTTGCAGCACAATGTCAGACGCCATATACCCGAGTCCTATGGCTTCACTTGCCTTGATCGCGGTCTCAAGTATTGTCTCCCAATGAGGGACTTGAATATTAGCTAACTTGCGCCTAGATCCAGGGAAAAACTCGGTCGGCTTAGCGTGATACACTCCGTAAGTTGTAACCCCAGTTGCGATATCAATTCCGACCGCGGCCGCTCCTTGAAATAGATTAGCGCGCCCCCCTGACTCCTCGGTCGGGAGCCTGACATAGCTCATGACTGGGATCTTGTTAAAAACAATGACGCGAATGTCCGGCGTCCCGTGATAGCTATACTTTTCAAATACCGGGTGCACCCTTACCCGCTCCTCTATATAGGCAATGTCGGCAGCGTCATCAATCGAGTATCTCCCGGCTAAAATATCACCAATATGTAGTCGTAAGTCCGCAATACTCCAAACTGTTCCCTGGGAATCTACCCACTCTCCCGCATACTCGCCTTGTTTTTCAATCACGATGATCCCCTCGCCTCCAAGCCCCTGGTTCGGCTTGACCACAAAATCCGAGGGCAATCTCAGAAAATCAAATCTCTCGAGAGACTCCATGTCCTTGATGACCGCAAAAGTCTGGGGTACTCGTACCTTGGCTCGCTTGAGCGTTTTTTTGGTCAAGAGTTTGGAATTGGCGATCCGCTTACCTTTTCTCGTGTTATACACCGAGGTATAGAGATGGTTGCGCGAATTTAGTCCAAGTACGTCTCTGATTTTCATTTCTGCTCTTCCTAATTTTTGTATTCCTATTTCCTAGATTACTAAATTACTCTCCCCTTCCTCACTCCTCTTCGTCTTCTTTGACAATTCCGCGATACATCAAGTATTCTGATAGCCTCAGTCCGGTATACCGTCCCATAAAGATATCAAACACCGCCACCCCAAAGAATATTGCCTCAGGCCAAAGGAGGAGTGACTCTTGTACATAACCAGATCCCAAGATCAAAGACGAAATCATCGCGAGTACAAATGTCTGCAAAATAAATGACCTAGCCTCTCCTCCTGATCTGCCCGCCTGCATATCAATAAACGTCTCCGAGAGTAGCATGAGAATCAAGATTGGAAAAATTCCGACCGTCACAACTTGATTAAAGTTCCAGATGGAAGCCAAAAACATCGTCACAAACACCCCAGCCGAAACTACCCAGAGAAGAAGTGATACCCGGGGCAAATACTGGAGCTTGAGACGCTTGAGCGCGGTCTTGCCGACCATGGTCACAAAGAGTATCGTCACAAACATGAGGACGCCTGCCCAGATTCCGGTCGCAACAAACGCAACTGCAAGCAGAGCCGGAATAAGTATCCCCGCCCCTCGGATTCCGATTAGATGCCTAGCGGCAGTTACGATCGCAACAACTAGGGGAAACAAGAGCACAAGCACAACAGTATTGACTGGCACCCCATTTTTGACGGCCTCAGTTATCCCGTAGCGCAAAAAATTGTGCCACCTCAGCTCACCCACAGGATTGTCGAGTAGCACTCGCTCGAGTTTGCTCTTGACCTCGGACGTTGGCTGAGTCAGGTCAGTTTTTTCCTCAACTCGTCGCTCGACAATGCTCGAGGCAGTCGCCTCAGCGCTCTCGCTTGCAATCTCCTGTTCTTGTGCCGAAATAGGAGATAAAATTACGAAAAAAAGGCTCAGGAAAAATACTATTTTCTTCATGAGAAGTATTATATCAAAATAGATCGGATCCAGCTCACTAGTCTTTTAGAGCTGACTCTCGATCAAGGCTTCGAAACTCGAGTATGGCTGAGCGCCCACGAGAACTTGACCATTGATGATAAATGTTGGGGTGCCCGTCGCCCCTACCTGGTTGGCTAGTGCGAGGTCAGCTTGCACTGCACTCTTGATTTCTGCCGATCCCAAACAGGTTCTAAAGCTGTCCTGGGCGAGCCCTACCTTTACAGCGTATCCTACAAAAGTCTCGGTCGGATCAGGCAGTGCCCCCCATGCGTCTTGATTAGCAAATAGTTCAGCGTGCATTGCATCAAACTTGCCACCTGCCACGCTACACCTTGCAGCAACCGCAGCTGCCTCGGCGTTTACATGAAAATCAAGGGGAAGATCACGGTACAGATATCGAGCCTTGCCAGTCTCGACATAGTTCTTGAGAATTAGGTCATAAGTCTCATCTACATAACGCTTACAAAAAGGACACTGAAAATCGGTAAACTCAACAATCGTCACTTTAGCTCCTTCTTCTCCTTTGGCATAAACCGGGTTCTCAAGAACCTTGTTCCACTCGTCGTCGCTAAGCACGGTCTTTTCCTCGACAGCTGGCGCTTGTGCCGTAGGTACTCCTGCTCCAAGTCCAACTCCCTTTTCCAGATATTCTACTTTTGTTTTATAAGTTCCGAGGAGGTAGGCACCTACTACCAAAAGGATAACCATTGCCGTATTCATGATCGACTGTTTCATAAAAATCTCTCCTGTTTATAACTTACTCATAATACACTACTTACTTCGCTCAAGCCACCGCTCGGCGTCGAGAGCTGCCATCACCCCGAGCCCAGCCGCTGTCACTGCCTGGCGGTAGCGGTGATCCACACAGTCACCTCCAGCAAACACGCCTGGTACTGAGGTCATCGATGGGATTTCAAATCCGACTTTTACATATCCGCGTTCGTCGAGCTCAACCCCACTACCATCCAAAAATCCAGTTGCCGGCTCGTGACCAATCGCAAAGAATAATCCTTCGGCCTCGACCTCTTGCACCTGTCCAGCGGTGTCTATTACTAGCTTCTCGACTCGCTCCCCCTTGATCTCTTTAAGGCTCGTCTTCCACATCACCTTGATCTTGTCAGGATTATCGAGAACTCTCTTTTGCATCGCGCGGCTCGCCCGGAACTCCTCGCCCCGTACAAGCATCGTGACCGAGCTCGCAAACTTGGTCAAGGCCCAGGCGTCCTCGATCGCACTATCCCCTCCTCCAACCACATACACATTCTTGCCCCGGTAAAATGCCGCGTCACACACTGCGCACGTCGAAAATCCGCGACCCCAGTATTTATCCTCACCTATTCCCATCATTTTTGGCCTTGCGCCCATAGAGAGGATCACGCTCTCCGCCTCGTATTTTGACCCAGCATCCGTTTCTAGAACAAAACAACCTGCCGGTCCGAGGCGTAAGCGAAGGACTGTCTCCCAAACTAGCTCAGCTCCAAATCGAGTTGCCTGATTCTGCATCGCGCTCATGAGCTTCGGCCCCTCTATCCCCTCTGGGAATCCAGGGTAGTTCTCGACCTCGGTCGTTTTCATGAGTTGACCACCAGGCTCGCTACCAGCAAAAATAATAGGCTTGAGTTCAGCTCGCGCGGTATAGATCCCTGCGGAGTATCCTGCTGGTCCCGTTCCGATGATAGCTACTTTGTGTTTCATAAGATTCAATTATAGAACAAATTCAGGTATCTTTATCGCATAATTATTACTTGAGCGGGCAATACGTCTTTTTAAAAATTATTCGCAGGCGGGTAGCCGAGTCAAAGGCAAAATTTCACCAGAAATTTATGCCGGTTTTACAAAAAGATGTTTGCACGCTCAATAGCCTTTAAGCCATTTTTAACAGATTCTCATACATCGGCCTACCGGCAAACCCGACTTTGCGCGCAACTTCCTTGCCGTCTTTAAATAGCACGACGGTCGGAATACTCATGACGTTATACTTCTGCGCTGTCGCCTGGTTTGCGTCGACATCTAACTTACCTATCACGGTCTTGCCAAGATAATCTGTTGCAAGCTCGTCAATGACTGGTCCCGCCATCACGCACGGTCCGCACCACGTCGCCCAAAAATCAACCATGACTGGCTTGTCAGACTTGAGTACCAGATCGTCAAAGTTGTCGTCAGTAAAAACCTGTGTATTTGCTCCTGCCATATAACTCCTTTCAACTAGTTTATATAACCAAGTATATGCCCATCAAGAATAATACCACAGCGAGTCCTAGGTGCATCCATCTCTTTGCCTTGTGCTCCCACTCCTTCATCTCGACTATTTTCTGGCCACGGTTCATGACAATCAAGACTACAATCAAGGGAAAAACAAAGAGAAAATTGTAATAAAGGAAATATAGTCCGACAAGAGCTAGCGGCATCCCCGACTGGGCAAGAATTGTTGCGGTGCCAACATATATTGGCAAGGAACACGGGGTCTCAAGTAGCGTCACGAGGATCCCGAGAACTATCGTCATTGGATAACTGGCTTTCTCGATCAAGCTCTGCAACCTTGCCTTCGAGGCCGTCGGGATCCTGAGGTGGGGTCCACGCTCAATCCCCAAAAAATCCTTAAATTGAATAAGTCCCGCAATAATGAGCGCTCCCCCAACCACATAGTTGAGGATCGAGGCCCCGGCCGAGAGGTCAAACTGCGACACCACCGAGTACAGCCCGATCCCGACTATCAAGTAAGTAAAAAACACCGTCAGGATATACAAAATTCCGGTCTTGAGTACTCTCTCCGGCTTTTTCACAAACACGAGGAGATACCCGAGGAGCATGACCATCATCCCGATTGCGCAGGGGTTAATACCGTCCACTAGTCCCGCAATCGTAATCATGGGAAACGACAAAAAATCTTCCTTGCCCTCCAAGTAACACGCTAGTCTGGTGCACTCAACCGTCGCCATTCCCCAATCCTATCACAGTACGCTCGGGTCAAATACAAAACGAGTCTGATATGTTTTTTGTGAACTTACGTAAAGAAACTGAGTTCGATTACCTAACCCACAAACTCAAAACCACAAATATCGCACTCATCACCCACAAAAACACTTGCCTCTCCTCAGGCGTCACGACGCGCTTGATGATCCAGAACAGCCTTACGTGCGCTCTCTGCGGCGAGATCTTGAGCATCCGCCAGGAGTCGACAAGGATATGGAGCATGAGCCCCATCACTACCCCTTTACCAAAGAGTCCTACAGTCGAGGTCAAGGCAAAAAACGCAAGTGGCACCCAGATCACCATAAATAGTGCAGAGCGGAAGGTTAGCTTCTCCTGCTCCATGCGCCGCGTATCAAGAAGCGCAAGTGCAGCTCCATATTTTTTTTGTTTCCAGTACCAGCTAAAGTGCTGCGAAAGTTGCTCCTGAGGATAGCTAAATGTATAGGCAATACGGTCAAAAAACAGCGCAAGTACCCCGACCAAGACCCCGAGAACCCAGTACATCCAGTTGAGAATAACCGCAGGCTCAAGCGCTCTCCAGTTCGCGCGGATCAAAAATACCAGAAGTGCGTACCCCAAGCTCATCGGGACATGGGACAGGACATATCTCTTCATAATATGAGTATATAGCAAATGGACTATCAACCATAAGCTATTTACTATTTTTCTTCAGCTCTGCCACCTTCCACATAAACAGTCTCCCCTTGCTCTTCGCATGGTCAGCGTCAACCGCAAACGCCCTCGCCTGCTCAAGTATTGATCTCGGCACCGACTTGGCCATCTTGATATACAGCGATTTGTGCGCCATGTCATTTAGGTCTACCGCAAGTCTGTACCCAAAATCCTGGAACTCCTGCGAGATATATTTTGTGTCCTTTTTCGCCTCGTACTTAGCGAGTATATCTCCAAGTAGTGTCGGCTGTGTATTAGATTTATTTGTCATGTCAAATTACTCTCCCTCGCCTGCACCATCCCGATTATGACCCACATCGAGGCCATGAGGAGAAATAGTTCCTTCCATACAGAGAACCAGGCCGCAACGGCAAGCACTCCCATCATCACTACCACCATCACGGAATAGACAATCTCTTTATAAACCCAGTAAGCAATCGAGCCCATCCTCATCCCGCCCAGCTGTTCATAACTTGAGTACATCGAGCTATGTAGGGTAGCAAAAATAGCCCCAAACAAGTCGAGAGCAAAAATAGTTTTTACGCTCATAGCAAAAATTCTTGCCAGGTGGAGCATACTCACCCCAAAGCTCACGCTCGCAAACAACTTTTCGTCAGCCATATCTCCTCGCTTATGAAGCGTGTCAAATAGTCGTCCGTAAACTAGACGTCCACAAACCCCGATGATCGCAACAAGAGAAAATAGTCCACCAAGTAGCGAAGTGTGCCATCCCATGACAAATATCGCCAGTGGCCACACCACCGCCGAGGCATAATCAATAACCGACTTGCCGGCGATCCCTACTGCCTGGTGGAAATATCTCCGGTTCTTGATCCAGATGCCAAATCCGCGCCACGACGCCCCGTTCTTGTGTGTGTGCCTGGGCATATACCACATGGGAATTACCGAGGCCAAAAGGACAATCAAGGCCAAAAAGTATAGGTACGAAAATCCCCATTTCTCAATGACTAGTCCCGCCGCAACTGGCCCGAGGATAGCAGAGAGCTCCTCAACCGACAGGAGATTGCCTATTTGTTTCCCAACCTGACCCCGGCTTCCGTCTTGCGATATGACCGAACCGCGGGCGATCCAGTAACTCGGAGTATTAATCCCACCGGCAACAGCCGCAATCACCAAATACCATATATCAAATCTCGCGAGGCGCAAAAAGAACAAATACAAGCCAAGAAATACCGCACTCACAAGAATAGAGCGGCGAAATCCGACTCGCTCAATCATATGCGATACCGGTAGCGCAAATACCAAGACCGTAACTCGGATAAGAAGGTAAAAAAGAGCAACTGCAATAACCCCAAAAGTCCCGCTCCCTCCCCGATTCATAACCAACTGGTAAATATAAATCGGGGTAAAAATCCCGACCAACGAATAAACCATGGCGCGCATCATCCCGTTTAGGTACATGGCATGCACGCCGTCACCTAGACCAATCTTTCTTATCATGACTTAACTATATACTATGCAAGATGTACTACTTCTTCGAGTGTTGTAATTTCGCCTACGCTTTTGTCATCACGAAACTTAACTAGCCTCGGGAACCGTAGGGCGTATCCAGCTGTATGAGTCGGCGACTTAGTGATCTCGTCCGCCGCCACCTCAACCACTATCTCAGGCTCGACCCACACATCGGGGATCAAGATCTTTGGTACTTTATATTCTGATCTAGGACTTTTGATTTCGAGTTTTCTGAGTTTTTTATAAAGTTCGCCAAACTGCTCGTCCGATATCCCGGTCCCCACCTTGGCAATAGTCACTATCTCCTCTCCCGACTTGATGCCAACCAGAAACGCCCCTAGTCCAAAAGTGCTCCTCTTGCCGCGCCCCGAGTAATACCCCATGATGATGACGTCGAGTGTATCGGCGAGCTTGGCGCGCGAGTCCTCACTTTCCTTGAACTTGACCCAGTTGTACCCCACTCTCCCTGGCATATACTTCCCCTCTATTTGCTTGACGAGCGCTCCCTCTAGTCCCTCGGCGAGTTGCCTAGCATGAAACGCGCGCAGCTCGTCTGGACTCTCGGTCTCAATATACTCGTCGACCACGAGGGGCCCTGATCCCCTGATCACGCCCGCAAGGATCTTTTTTCGCTCGCTTAAAGGCAAATCAATCAAACTCTTGCCGTCCAAGTACATAATGTCAAACACAAAAAACTTGAGTGGTACGGCAGAACTCGCCTCCCCGATCCCGTGTTTACGCTTTCGGGTAATCGTCATCTGAAATGGGAGGAGTTTGTCGGTCTTAGTATCGTACCCGACGGCCTCTGAGTCAAGAATTACCTCCTTGGCGTCAATTTGCGGGAGAATCTCTGCAAGCTCCGGAAACATCTCCGAGCTCTCGTCCAAGTTGCGGGTAAACGTCCGCACCCAAAACTTTGGTTTTGATTCTTCCCCAAACAATCCCGTTTGAGAATTTGAATTTAATTCTTTATTGTAAATTGTAAATTGTAAATTGGAGTTTATATTTTTACTAAAATGAATTTGCACTCTCGTTCCGTCATATTTAGCTTCTGCAATCACCTTCCCCATTTTCTCGATCATCTCACTAGCAGTCTTTAGCCTCTGGGCAAGAGCCGGCATGATCGGAGTCCCGATTGCGAGATCAATACTCTCTACAGCTTTTTTCGTCCCCATTTCTTTGACTTTTTCGGCCAGGTAGCCGACATCAGGTCGCCTTTGGTAGGCTGAGTCGAGGATCGCGCTCTCCGACTTCGTCCCAGATTCAAAATATGAGAGGGCGTCAATGACTGTCTTATCCGAGAATCCGAGCCTCAACTTGCCAGCAACCATACGGGCAAGGTATTTCGCTCCCACAGTGCCAACTTGTGCAAGGAGTTTCGAAAGTCTCGCAACTTTTCTGTCCTGGCTCCCGCTCCCAGAGTCACTCGCAATTGTCTCTAGTTCTTCGTAGACTTCTTGGACACTCTGATCTCCCGGAGAAGTAGGGATTAGTTTCTTCGCTAGCTCCCCAATATCCCCAATTTCTTGATACTGTTTCTCGCTCGCGCCAATTGCACGGAGGATCAACTTCTCGGCCATGTTAAACTCTAAGCGGTCAAACTTGGGTCTAAGTCCCCCGAGGGAGAGATAAACAAGTTTGGCAACTTCGTCAGGATCCGCTTCCTTGAGTAGCTCCGCCAAAATCTCTGTTTTTTGATTCCTGAGTGTCGTCGCCTCCACTCGCTCAAAATACGTGACTAATCTAGAAAACTTCATATCTTTATTCTACCTCATAGAGTGATGCCTAGCAGGTGTTTTTCTAGATATTTAGGTTGGTTAGTAAAATTTACAAGAATGCGTTAAGAAACTGAGTTCCTTCCTCCCAGCTGTGAGCGTTCTATTATCTCGTCAAGTTTTCTAGATTTTACAAACATACGTTGTCCCCCGACTCTCCCAGCCGCGAGCGTGAATAATTCTCTGACGAATACTTAACTTGTGCCGAGACTTTTCTGGCCGAACAGGTGCAGGCCAGATAGACTCGAGGCAATCAATGAGGAAGAGAATTTAGCGAGCCTGGGAGCTCGCTTCTTTTGGTTCATTTTCTTAAGAGAATAAGAAAATGAACTCGTCAGGCGGGGCGAAACCCGCTAGAAATAACAATTCGATAATTTGCATTTTACCGCAAAATATGCGGTAATACACATATGTCCTACACCCCCACCTACACAATCACGAGCAGTATCCTCAGAAACGTCGGCACAATCGACTCCGCCCGCGAAGTCATCACCCACGCTCCCCTCGTCCCTGCCTGGGAACGTCGCTTCCAGGCCGAGGCGCGCGCCAAGATCATCCACCACGGCACTCACCTTGAGGGCAACGATCTCAAGCTAGAAGAAGTGGAGCAAGTCCTCGGCAACCCCGAGAGTCCTGAGCGCGCGAGCGTCACAGGTCGGGACCGCGACATCCAAGAAGTCATCAACTACCGCTCGGTCATGGACTATCTCGACTCCTTTACCCCAATCAAGGAAAAAGGCAAAGTCAAACTAACTCGTCACATTCTAGAGGAGATCCACCGCTTAACCGTTCAAGGCCTTCTCCCCGCCTCCGAGGCCGGTCACTACCGCACGGTCAAGGTCGTGATTAGAAACACTCAGTCCGGCGAGATCACCTTTCGCCCGCCTCCCCCAACCGAGGTTGCCTACTACATCGACGAATTATTTGACTGGCTCGGTAGCGAAGAAGGCGAGGAAACTCATCCACTTCTCAAAGCCGGCATCCTTCACTACGAACTGGCCAGGATCCACCCGTTCACAGACGGCAACGGCAGGACAGCGCGCGCCATGGCACTCCTCCTCCTATTCATAGAAGGCTACGAAGTCAAAAAATTCTTTGCGCTCGAGGAATACTACGACTCCCACCCCGAGGAATACTACCAAGCTCTCCAATCAGTCGAAAAAACGGGCAAGCTCACAGAGTGGCTCGAGTATTTTACGCTCGGGATCGCAATCGAGTTTAGTCGGGTCAAGACGCTGGTACAAAAGCTCTCACTCGACCTCCACCTCAAAAGCACAATCGGCGGCAGACAAATCACCTTGACCGACCGCCAAATCAGGCTTGTTGAATATATCGAAAGGCACGCCTCAATCGGGATGAGTGAGGCTCGCGACATCCTCCCCGACGTCTCCGAGGACACGATCCTCCGTGACCTCCGCGATCTTGTCAAGAAAAATCTCTTAGTCAAAAAAGGCCACACCAAAGGCAGCAAGTATCAATTGAAGAATTAATTCCTAATCCCTACATTACTAGATTACTATTTCCTAACCCTCTCTCTCCCAGTTGCGAACGTTAAGAATTCTCTGACGAATACTCTGTGTTAAGGAGTCCTCGCCGTGTGAGCGTTAAGAAATTAAGAGCGAATACCTTTAAAACGAACATGACCGTATCTAGAGAGCTATCACGAACTTAGTGAGTGGCGAACCAGAAAGAATTCATGTTCATAAATGAGCGAGTAATTTTAGCGAGCCGCCGAGGCGTGCTTTTCTTGGCTATTCTTTTCGCACGAGCAAAAGAAGAACCCGCCCCGTGCTGGCGGGACAGCACAAAAAATTACTCCCCAAAAGTCCCCGCCACCACCTCTTCCCACTGCAGCGCAAAACTCCTCATCTTACTCGGCATATTGATAAGTAGGTCAGGTCGATAACTAAAGAACTCAGCAGGTGTCGAGTTATTCCCCACTCCCAGGTCGCGAGTTAGAGAAAGCGCTCCCCACGCAATCACATTCCCCTCGACTGTGAGTTGTACATCGTCAGTCACCCCAGCTACATAATCAGTCTCAGTCTCAAAGTTACCGCTCGAGACGAGCACTCCCTCGATCCTGGTAACCGCAGGATCAACCACTATATCCCCGTTCACAATAAATGACAAAAACCCGCCCGCTTCAACCGTCACATTATCTTCAATTCTAAGGTCACCATTTACAAACACTACGTAGCTCTCCCCAGATGGCACTGTCCATGTATCGTCAAGCGTGGCAATGCCAGACACTGGATCCGAGTACCAAAAATCTTTGTCAGCGACGTAGCTAGGCCTTGTAAGAGTATCGCTCACAAACTCCGAGTCCTGCCCCCGCACGACCCCCATCTGAGCGGCGAAGTAGTTGTAGTTCATGGTCTTACCGCGGTACCTGGAAACGGTGCTCCACAGATCATCCGATACTGCTCCAGACCCGAGATTCGCCGATCCAGAACCTCTCAGAAGAGCACCTGATGTCCCGCCAATTCCCGGCAAGATCAATCGATCACTCGCACTAGGTAGCTGAGACAAGACAGTCACCCCACCAGCTTGTGACCCCGCATATACGGGCGCCCCCATCGCCTGCCACCAAGCAGAGCGTTTGGCAGTCAAGAAATAATTGTTCCCGGTCGAGGATGCCGAGACCAGAGTCTGCGTCGGACAACCTAGGCCGCACCCAGTCCCGGTCGGACCAGTCGAGCAGACATAGTTATCCGTGTCGTAGTTCAAGTCCAGCGTATAGAGATTGGACCCCTCGGCCATTCCGGATAAAGTATAAGTCCCTCCTCCCGTCACACTCCCACTAGCGCCTGAAACTCGCTCACTCACGCTAGCGCCGCCTAGGTTAGACGGAGTCGCGGTCGAGCAGGTATTGTCCGAGTCATAGTACACTGTGCCGGCAATAGTTGCCGAGGTATAAAAGCTCCAAACCGAGGACGTTCTAGTCGCGGTCCCATTTGAGGCCTGGACTTTCCAGTAATATAGCTGTCCTGGATTGCCGTTAAACTGGAATGTGGTTGTAGGATGATTCACGGTTCCTGCCAGGTCTCCTGCCGCCGAGGTATCACCTGTATAAATCCGATATTGCCTGGTATTGGCATTGGGATTACAGTCGTTTCCCCAAGAAGAGGTGGCATTCCACGTCATTGTCACGGTCGAGCTACCTGTATTACTCCCGTTAGCGGGCGAAGACAAGGTAAACGCGGCGGGAGCCGTAGCAGTACACGCATTACATGCTGGATACCAGCTACAAGAGCACATCTCTAGATCATCTGGACCATCATTCCCGTTTGGTACGCACGCATATCCGGGGCTACATCCACCTGCGGTTGACTCCTTTTCCCCGTCACAAGCAGTTCCAGAAGGGTTCGTCCAAAACGAATAATCCGAACAGGTTTCGCGATTAGCCGGGATCGGCTGGCACGCAGCCGGAGCTCCTCCCCCGCCCGATGGGCAACACATGACGCCAGAAACTCCCGCCGCGCAGTTATTCATCGCACACGAATCACCTGTCTGCAGACTCGCACTGCAGTTGTTCTCGCACTTGCACGTCGGTGTACCTCCATTCGGACAAGCCGTCTCCTCTGCTCCTCCATCGCAGGGTGTCAATTCAAAGGCACACATACC
>CAZDRB010000013.1:0-15434 GCA_964507925.1 uncultured Pseudomonadales bacterium | reverse complement strand
TTTATCTTTCATAAGTTTTAGGGGCAGACTTCTTCTCTTGGTAGATTTTGATAGAGAAAGTCGATATCATAAATATCGTGAAGGTGGAGGGAGCCCGAGAAGTCATAGGTCTTGAGACTTGAGAACTTGTTATAGCGTGGGTCAGGATCTGAGACAATGAGCGCCTTGATTGATGATTCTGGGTTTTGCTTTTTTTTGCACAGCAGCTCTTCGATTGTAAACTCGGTGCTGTAGACGTTGCCGATTGACTTAGCATTGACCCATCCCCAGTTATCAGGCTCGGTCCAATCAGTTTGAGTCTGAAAATACCTTGGATCTAGCTTCCAGTAAAAAGCCGCATAGATCGGGCCGTGAAATTTGCGGTCAATCAGGTAATCATAGTCGCGATGCTCTCCCAGGTAGTCGTAGATCTGTCTAGCGTCTGAGCTAAAAACCAAGGGGTTACTTTTGGTATAAGAAGTGAAGTATTCGAGGAGATACCTGGCCTGATCAAAGGCAATTATCGAAAACAGTAAGATGAGAACAGGCAAAAATAAGCGAGGCGCGCTCTGCTTGAGAGCAGTGACAAACCAGGAGGCGCCAAGCCCCATAAAGATAAATAATAGATACAATCCAACGGGATCACGGTAGAGCTCGACCCGACCGGGAAGTGATATGATTAGGGTCGAGACGGCGAGGGCGAGAAGGAGAAAGACTACGGGTGAGCGAAGATGTTTGCGACTAGCGAGGCGGCGGGAGAGTGCGATAAAGCCAAAAAAATAAAAAAATATCAGTGAGGTCGGGTAGGCGCCGTATTTGTCGGGTGTGACATAGGTGTTAACCCCCTGGAAAAATAGAAACTCAGGAGAGACGCTCCGGGCAGCAGTAACCATGATTTCCTTGATCTGATTGACTGGCTTGTTCCAGAATGGATAGCAGAGCTTGGCAAGTGAGGAGTTTTTGTTAAAGCTCAAGTAGCAATTCATTCTTGCGGTATCTGTTTCCATAGCATAGCCGGGCATTTTGAGGGCCCATTCCTGATCAAGACGCTTGAGGGCAGGACCACCGCTCAGACTGACAAGCAAAGGAAAGAGCACGAGCGCGTACAGAAGGAGCGATTTTGGTGAGAGTTTTTTAAAAAGTACCGCAGCCAATATCATAAAAGCACCAATATAGAGATAGGGTCCGTAGAGGTAGCTCGAGAGGGCAAGGGCAAAAGGAGCAAGGCCCGCGGCAAGCCCAGGCTTGCCGACAAATTGCTTCAAGAGACCGTAGAAGCCGAGAGCAACAAAAAACAAGCCGACATTGGACTCGTAAAACAACCGACTCATGCCAAACGACCACGGCGAAAAAGCAAAAATCACAGTGAGTCCAAGCGATAGCCACGGCACAATCGAAAAGGTGCGGAGGGTCAGATAGAGTACGGGGAGGGTGAGCGCACCAAACACAGCTGAGGGTAAGCGAACTGAGAGCTCGCTCAAGTCAAAAATAGAGAGCGCGGGAATTATAAAGTAGGTTAGGTTGAGCTTGTACTCTCCAGTCGACTTGAATCTGAGAGGCAGGCTATTGCCCCAGATATCCTTGCCTGTCGTCATGATTGAGTAGGCGTCGTAGCCGTAATACGCCTCATCCTTGGTGAGGCCTTCGGGGACACTACCAAGCTGGAAAAAACGAAAGAAAATAACGACGACGAACGATAAGATCACTCCTAGCCTCTGCATAGCTAAATTATGACACAAACTGTCCAAGGGCAAATAATTGGAGGAATAAGGCGAGGAGAGTGACTGATATTAGTGCGACCAAAATCAAGTTTTTTGGCTTGAGATTCTCTGGTACCAGCCAAGGAATTAGGACGAGGGCGTAGCGTGGGAATGAGGATAGAGTGCCTGAGAGCGTGGGGAGGACGAGAGAGAGCGCTAGGTAAGTCCAGATCTCTGGGGTAAGCGAGCTAAGTCTCTGAAGAAAAATGATAACCGAGAGTGCAAAAAAGCCAAACTCCAGGATTGCGCGTTGAGTGACCCAAGAAAAAATATCAGAAGTGAGAAAGATCTGAAAGTATCGCCAAAGAACCTGGGGGAGAAGAACGATCTCTCCCCCACTCCGACCTGCGCCAAACATGGACTGGACGTGAACAAAGGCAAGCGGATCATCAAAGCGGATAAACAAAAAATACATATAGCCCATCAGTCCGGAGAGTGCGAGCGGCAAAAGGAGAAAATATCTTTTTTGAACTTTGAGGCGGGGCAAGATACTTATCAAGAGACTGATGACTAAGAGTCCCCCAGCAAGTCGAGTTCCCGAGGCTACTCCCGCAATTGCCGAGGCCCAGAAAAACTCTTTTTTGCCAAGGAGTAGAAAAAAGAGCAGAGTAAGAGAGAGAAAAACTGACTCGGTATAGACTGAGGAGAGAAAAAAGCTGGTCGGAAATAGAAGTAAAAATAGTGTAATGACCCACGCTCTTTTGCCAAATATTTTTTGAATCAAAAGAAGTGCGAGGTAGAGAGAAGCAAAACTGATCAAGATGCCGCTAGTTAGGTAGGACAAACCAGTCGCGTGGTGAAGTCCACGAACAAGGAGTGGGTAGACCGGGAAAAAGGCTTGTGTTCCCTGATCGACGTAGCCAGACTCCGCTAATTTAAGGTAATGTGCCCCGTCAAAATGCGCCCAGACCGCCTCCTCCCTAGTCCCCTGTGATGTTAATAAATTGTAGTAGGGAAAGCTAGGAGTTACACCGTACCTACTGACCACCCAGGTCGAGAATAGGGAGAGTGCTCCCCACCAAATAAAGAGTATAAAAAGGATCCTAAGTGCGCTCAGCCAAGACTTTTTCATAGACTTTGTAGGTCAGCTCTGCCGTTTTTGACCAGGTAAATTCTTTGGCGCGAACGGGGCCAGCAAGAGATAACTCTTGCCTTTTTTGAGGGCTTCTTAATAGTTCGAGGATTTTATCCGACATATTTTTCCCTGGATTAAAGTAGGCGACACTATCCCCCCCTACTTCTGGTAGACTCCCCCTGTCGCTTGTTAGGACGGGGCAACCGTGCTTCATGGCCTCAAGTATCGGCAGACCAAAACCCTCGTACCAGCTCGGCTGGACGTAGAGAACTGCCCTTTGGTAGAGAACCGAGAGATGATGACTCGGGACAAATCCGAGGAGGTGAATGTTTTGTGGGTAAGGCGAGGTATTGATCTCGGACATAACTCTTTTAAACTCAGGAATATCTGGCTTGTCTGCGAATACTTTGCCCACAAGCACAAGGTGCAAACTAGGAGAGTTGAGCTCGGAAAATGCCTTGACCAATCCCACGACGTTTTTGTTCCAGTTGATGTCGCCGACATAGAGGAGGTATTTATCCGGCAAGTTGTATGACTCTGAGATTTTTTTGCCGAGCGTTACACCTAGTTTTTCGCTCCTATTTGGACCCAGGGGGATTACCGAGACCTTGGAGTCTTCTACCCCTAGGTGATTAAGAATATCTAGCTTGGACGCCTCTGAGTCAGTCACTATATGATTGAGCTTTTTGGCGAGCGACTTTTGGCGGATCCATGTCAGCTTGCCACGCACCCCAACCGGAAAATGCCTGGGAAAGCGGATCGGGATCAGATCATGAATGGTTGCGATTGTGGGTACTCCCCTCCCCAACTTGAGGGTGAGGAAGTAGGGATCAAAGAATGGGTAGTGGATCAGGTCGGCTCCCTTAGCCTGAGCCTGGTCGAGCACAAACTTGTCGCGAGGATACTTTTTTTGAAGCGACGTCACTAGCTCGCGTGTATAGACCCCAACTCCTCGGGTACTACTCATCACGCTCCCCCGATTTGGGAATACTACCTTCACTGCTCTCCTTCCATCACTGCCGCTTCGAACATGACTTTCCAGTTAGGCGCCTTGACCTCGAATACTCGCTCGTATTCACCTGGTAGGGTGGCAAAGCCGGTGATGAGGACTAGTTTGCCTGAGTTTCTGGCGACGATTTCTTCTGGAGTCTCGAGCCCTGAGTAGTCTGAAAAACGATATTTGTCAAAGCCACGATTGTGGACCCAACCTGTAGGATCTACTTCTTGAGAAACTATAATCTTATGATAAGTGCTTGGATCAAAGCCTGTGTAGAACAAAGTGTAGATATAGGGCTCACCGTAGCGAGCGGGAAGAAATATCAAATCAGCACTTTGATAATGAGAGTGAGCAAACTGGATAGCCTGTTTGTAGCCATACTGCCAAGAATCGGAGTACTTAACTGGATACACGAGCCAGAGCTGATAGGCAAAGTAGAGGATGCTCCAGAACGCGAACGCGAAATAAGCAATAAGGACAGCAATGTGCCCCTTGTACTGTTTATAGAGATGACTAAAACCAACTCCCTCTATAAGTAGGAGGGCAGGCAAGAGGTTGAGCGCGCGAACGGTAGAAGGAGAATCAATCGTGATAATAGAGGGGATGCCCGCAAGAAGTAGCCATGGGAGAAGAATTTTTTTGGCTTGAGGATAGGGCGATTTTTTGCCGAGAATTATTGCAAGGCCAGCAATCAGGAGTGGCAACTCAAATAAGTGAAGCAGTCCCATCCCCTGAACGGAGCGCTGAGTATTGGTGCCACCTTCTAAAAACAAAAAGTTGGTGCCGAAAAGTTCGATGTAATTTTCTCCTAGTGCAAAAGCGTAGTGGGTGAGCTTGTTGTGGATGAGGCGAGGCAGGATACTTGGCAATGTGGTGTAACCTCGGCTCACGGCGATATCATCGATAAAGCTTTTTTGAGACGTAATACTGACGGTTCCAAGCCGGACGCGCTCCTCACTGCGTGTAAGACCGATAACTAATGGCGAGAGGAGAATGACTGCGGCAAGCGTGATCACGACTAGCAAGCGTCTGGGAATTTTTCGGATTTCGATAGTTCGGTTGAGGAGATAAGCAATGAACATGAGCGGCAAGAGAATCCGAATACTGTTGTAGGTATAGGCGGCGATGACCGCAAACAGTAGCGAGAACCATATGTCTTGTGGCTTATTTTTGAGGTTCAAGAGAAAATAGATACTCCCCATCATGAGGACCATGGCGAGACCAGCCTCGAATGAGACGCGAGAAAAGTGAACTCCCCAGGGAGAGATAGAAAGTAAAAATGCCGAGGTCAGGCCGACAAGCTCAGACTTGAAGATTCTTTTTGCTAGGAGATAAATTACTAGGATGCCAAGGACCCCGATCACGGCTGGGGTGACGCGAACGCCAAAGTCGGTCGTCCCAAAAAAGAGGATTCCTGGAATCGAGGCATAGATCATCCCTGGGAGCTTGTGTTCTCCAAAAGCCTTAAAAGACAAGGGCAAGAATTCTCCCCATTCGTCCCGACCAGTCTTGAGAACTGAGTAGGCATTGTAGCCGATTGAGACCTCGTCCCAGTTAAGAGCTGGCGGAGACGCAGTCAGACGAAAAAAGCGAAAAAAGGAGGCAATTAGGAGAATAACGATGAGCCATTTGTTTTTCATACAATTTGATTATACTAGGATTATGAAGTCTGTTGCATTGCAGGTTGTGGGAGTGTTTTTTTTGATCTGGGGATTAATCACGGTGACGATCAACGCGGAGGGAGCGTTTAATTATCGCCTGCAAAACGCGACGATTGCCGCGCTTGTGAACCGTGGAACTTTTACCCTCAAGGAGCTCGAAGTTCCTGATTTTCGGCTGATTGTAGGTCAGGAAACATTTCGCATAAGTGAAGACATCTACCCGATGAAGCAGCCGGGGCAAACTATTTACGGTGCACTTATTTATTACCCGATGAAGAAGCTCGGGATCAACTTTGATACTCACTATATGTATGCCTCCCAGCTTGTGACGATGTTTAGCTCGGCTTTTCTCTCTGCCCTAGCTGCAGTCATAATCGGAACAACAGCCTGGGAGCTTACAAAAAACAAAAAGGTCAGTTTAGTTGCTGGGATCTCGCTCGTGTTTGGGACAACCGTCTGGGCATATGCTGGGGTTACTCACCATGATATTTTTGGTCTGTTTTTGATCACTCTAGCTTTGCATTTGTATATTCGCCGAGCTTATTTTGTCGCTGGATTTGTCGCTAGCATGAGCTTGTTTTTTACGATGCTTGCTCTTCCTTTGCCTTTTGTGCTTCTTGCACTTAATCGCCGTTTACGAGGTGCGATACTTGGAACTATTGTTGGGCTATTACCAACTCTTATTTTTAACTGGGCCGTTTTTGGTAGAGCATGGCTAGTGCCTAATATCGCGGGCAAGGTGTCTGATACTGTACCTCTCTTATCAATCACGAACTTTTTGGAGAAGCTCTGGTTTTACCTCGGCAACCCAAGTACCGCTATCTGGGCGTTTGCTCCGATTACGATCTTTGGCATGATCGGGATCATACAGCTAAAAAGGAATGATTCGCACCTAAAAAATACTTTGCTCTTGCCAGTTCTTGCGCAAATTGCCTACGTCTCATCGATTGAAACATTTGGAGGTTATCAATACGGGCCAAGATACTTGATTTTGGCTTTGCCGTTTTTGATTATTGGAGTTGCACTTTGGTTGAATCAGAAGCGAGCGCTAGTTGAGACGCTCCTTTTTTCTCTAGCTCTTTTATACTCGACTCTTGTTGCGGGTCTTGGGGCTGTCCAGAGCGTGATGGTACCAATTAACGAAGGATACGAGCCGTACAAACTACTTTTAAAAACTATTTCGCTTGAGATTCCAGTTATGCGCGTTTGGAAGTACGGGGCGGCGATGATCGCACTCGGGATCGGGACTTTAGCTCTAGAACGATTTGGTATCCGAGGAAAAACCAAGCGATGAGTGAGATTAGGTTGGCAACTTTCGCCACGGGAGTGGATGTAACTTTGACCTTGTAGCTGTGCTCACCTTCTAGGAGTTTGATCTGTATTTCGCCGGTTGGTGTAGGCACGATCTCGCCTCTCTCAGAATCGATTGTTAGTGCCCACGAGGGGTAGTAGTTACGGTGATAGATAGCACTCCCCTCTCCATCCGGACTGGTTGCAACGAACTCGAGTGAGAGAGCGGACTCCGCCTTCCCTACTAGCTCGGCTCCGCCGGAAAGAACAAGGCTCTCTCCAGGGAGATTGCGCTCAAGTACGGCCCAGCGAGGAACAAGCTCGTCGCGGTGGGCAGTCGTGGTTTTGTCTAGATACTCAAAGTGCATGCTCATAAACTCAGCTTCTGATAACCACTTAACCGGGCGATAGTAGTTACGAGTATTAACGAGCGCAATTAGCACCAAAACAATTGAAGCTATCACAAACTTTTTGTAGTGCTTGGGGGTTACTTGATTTTTGAGCTCCAAATAAATTAGGATAAACAAAATTGGGGTGAGTCCGACAAACCTCCAGGGAAATTGGATTGCGACGAGAAGCGGAATTCTGTCCCAGATCCAGGCAGATTGCTCTAAAGTCATAAAGACTGCAGCAAATAGTGTGGCCAGGTAAACTAAGTGCCGTTTGGAGCGGTAGAAGCCGGCTAGTGCGACGACCACGAGGTTAGCAATACCGAGCTGAAGCGACATCTCTCCGGGATTTGAACCAACTACTGATCCCAGGTATCCCCATTTGCTGTAAACAAGGTCTTTGAAAGATATAAAGTGATTGTAGAGACTACCGTCCTCCACCGTGGTAATTAAAAGATTATTTCTTTCGGACAAAGCTGGCAACACAAAAAATGCCGAGAGCGAGAGCGAGATAAAAATGGATTTGATTTGCAGGGCGCGGTGAGATGAGAGACAGAGTATAAGCAACAAGAGAATTCCGGAGAATAGAAAAGCATAGAAGTTATGCGAGAGGAGTAAGAGCGCAAGCGGGATCGGGCTATGCCATTTAATTTTTCCGGTACGACTAATGTCTTGATAACTCATGACCACCCAGGGGAAGAGGCCGAGCGCAAAAACCTCGCCGAGGGCGCCGCGCACAAAGATATCCAAAAACTGGTATGGGGTCAGGAGGTAGAGAAGCGAGGCAAAGATCCCAATCAAGCGCGAGCGCGCCAGAAAATATCCTCCTCCCCCGCCGGCAAAGTAGGCTAAGAAAAGAAGGGCGTAGTACGCTTTGACTGGACCGAGACCAATATACATAAATAGAGCGCCGAGGTAGTAAGGCGCGGGATAGGCGAAGTTAAACAAGGGAATGCCGTAGCCATTATCTAGTGTCGGACTCCAGCGAACCGGGAACTGCTCACCGATGAGCTCTTTCATATTCTGAATACGCTGGACGTGCCAAAACGAGTCGTGCGAATACATAAATCCTGGTTGAAAAATGGACCGGAGAGAAAAGGCGGAAAAGATAATGAGAAAAAGCAGTGGGAGAAAGTGCTTTTTCATAAAGTTAGTCCCAGTCGGACTCGATCGATATTCCGGTTCTTGTGAGTTTTTTTTCCCAGAACTTGATATATGAAGTTGAGATGTGTAGGCCTGAGTAGAGTGCAAATACCATGCCCGGAAAGCCGTCCTGGAAACCCTTGTGCCTGAGATAGATCTCCAAAAATCTGATTAGGGGCTTGACGAAAATGTAGCTGATAATTGTGAGGGTGTCTGTGCCCAACTTGCCCTCTTTGAGCCACTCCTCGGCTTGCAGACTGGTGTAGCGGTTGCTCCTTTTGAGGTACCGCGCAAAACTAGGGTCAGCGACATGGAGGAGGTCCTCTTCTAGCCACTTAGTCGAACCATCAACTTTCATGAGCTCGTGCACGTTGGCTTGAGGGAGCCTGGCTTTGCCTTTTTGAAAGAGTCTGATGACTGGATCGGGGTACATACCGCCCTTGGTCATCCATCTACCCAAAAAATAGTTTCGTCGCTTGAGGTAATAGGCGTCTGGGGCGACATCAAGGTCCTGAGAGAGAACGCGCTCGATTTCTTTGGCGAGCATTGAGCTCACTCTTTCGTCGGCGTCGAGCTGTAATATCCAGGGACCTTCACACGCATCTATCGCGATCTGCTTGTTGATATGAAAGTTGGTGCGATTTTTTTCTTTGATGATTTTGGCGTTGTATTTTTTCGCGATCTCGAGCGTTGTGTCAGTCGAGTTGCCGTCGACAATCGTTATTTCTGTCGCCAGGTCCTTGATAGACTTAAGACATTCTTCGAGGCTCCCCCCTTCGTTGTAGACTGCGAGTGCGACTGATAATTTGTTCATTCTTTGCCTCCTGCAACGATTATAAAGGCAATCTGACCATCAGGATAGGCGATGATCTTTTTGATATCAACACCTTCGGGGAAGTCATCGAACTTGCCGATATAGAGGGTGTCTTTTGCCTGTGATTCTCCCTCCCAGTTTAGGTATTTAAAGTGGTATTTACCAAGCACATATTCTTCTAGTTGGTCGAGCCAAAGCTTGCCTTCTTCCTCGTACCTAATAAGAGATTTGTTTGCTTCGATGTAGGCTCTCGGATCCCAAGCATTATAGAAAGCCAAGAATAACTGAGGCTCGCCGAACCACTTGGTCATCACTATTTTTTTGTACTCAGATTCATGTTCTCTAAGATAAAGCGCAACTTCCTGATGCCCGCGTTGCCAGTCTCTCGAGTATGCTTTTGGATACCACAAAAAATACATCAGGAGATAACTGACGATCTCGAGCGCCAAAAATAGATAGAGTAGCTTGAGCTGAGGGAGCTTTTTCTCGGTGAGCGCGACCATTCCGATTGCCGAGAGGATGATAAAGCCTGGTGCGCTAAACAAGCTCCGAAGAACGTGCCCTGAGTCGCGAGTTAGGGCAGCTGGCAATACGCCAAGGAGAATGAGCGCCCAGGGCAAAGTTTTGGCAAAACCTTTTTCACGACCGATCCTCCCGATCCCGATTAGTATCAGCGCAAGTTGGGAGAGATAGAGGACCCCGCGGTAGGGCACGCTGTGCTGGTGGTGGGGACCGCCTGAGACGAACAGGAACGAAGGGTCAAGGTATGAGAGTCCGTTGTCTACGGTCTTATAAAGCGAGTAGGTATATTTGTTGAATACTAGTTTGTTGCCTAGTTCGCCGAGAAAAAATGTATGCCTCTGCCCGACGAACTCGTTTAATCCTTTGAGGTCGGTTGCGACCCCGACCTGGGCGAATCTAGCTTGTGAGTAGCCAGTTCTTAGGTTGACTAGAATCGGAATTGTAAAGACCAAGAGAACTGTGAAAAATACAATAACCTCTTTGGGTTTTTTGTAGAGTTTGGTGCTAAGGGCGCAGTAAAGGGCGAATAGCGGGACAAATACCTTGGCGCTGTTATAGGTATGCATCGCGAGTCCAAATAGGATCGCAGAGTATAGCGTATGGAGTATAGAGTATGGGGAATTTTTTTCGGTTGATTTGATAAAAAAGTATGTTCCGGCGAGGATGAGGGCGAGGGCGACATTGGCCTCAAATCCCGGGCGCCCAAGAGCAAATGTCCAGGGGGTCACCGCCATAATAAAGGCGGCCCAGAGACCAGTTTTTTTGGAGTAGAGCTTGCCTGCAATCAAGTAAACCAAGTAGATTGAGACGATGCCAGCAATTGCCGAGGGCAACCTCACGCTCCAGGCATTTAAGCCCAAGACTTTGATAAAAGGAACAATGAGGTAGATATAGACAGCTGATTTCCATTCGCCGTAGGAGCGAAAGAACAGAGGGGTCTTTTCTCCCCATTCGTCCTGACCCGTTTGAGCGAGCGAGTAGGCAGTGTAACCCTGCGAGACCTCGTCCCAGTTAAGCTCAGGTGGGCTGGTGGAGAGGCCAACTAATCTGAGAAGTACTGCAATAGCGATCAAAATCTTGATCATAATGTTTTAGCCAAACCAATAACCCCTCGTAAAGAGTATTATGCCTGAGATCGTAATCGGGGTCATGACAATATAGTACAGCTTTTGTGTCCTTCGAGACAAATGAGGAATAACTACTAGGAGCGGGAAGAGGGTGAGGAAAAAGCGGGGCATACTGCCGAGGCTCCCGGTCATAACTGGCATCGCGAGGTTGAGTGATAGATAGACTATGTAGGAGAGTCCAAGAAGTCTTGATTTGATTAGCTTAAAAAGTAGGGCAAACGTGATGACCGTGATCACGACCTCAAAGATAACCACGAGATGCACTAAGTCCAGCGTAAACTCTGTTGTAATCGCCTTGAGATATGAAATAGCGGTCGTGAGGGGTGAGGTCGGATCGGCTTTGCCCCAAGAAGATTGTGAGTTGTACCAAGCCAGGGGATCGCCGGTTTTGTACGCAAGAAACACCATGTAGCTGACAAGGCCAGATATGGCTCCGACAAAGCTTGTAAGCGCTATCTCAATTTTTTTCTGAGACTGAATCATCTTGATAGCTAGGTATATCGCAAGGAGAATGCCGTTGACGCGAGTTGCGGTTGCAAGAGCAGTCGTGATAACTGCCCTCCCCCACCACTTTTTTTCGCTAAAGTAAAAGGTCATGGCAGCGAGGGCGATAAAAACTGGCTCGGTATAAATTGAGGCAAGAAATACTCCTCCAGAAGAAGCTAGGAGCGGTAGGCGCAGGTCATTGAGCCTTAGCAGCTTGGCCCATTTGTAGATATAGGTTAGGGCGACCCAGAGGGAAAGTTGCGAAATGAGCATGCCAGATACGTAATAATCCCCTACCACGTAATTGACTAGCTTGATAAGAAGCGGAAATAGCGGAAAAAAGGCGTACTGAGGGAATCCCCCGCGAAACTGATAACCATCTCTAGCGATCGAGAGATAGTGCTCACCGTCAAAGTTGGCAAGTGACCAAAAAATATAATTTGATTGAAAAATAGGTGCGATAAAGTCTAGGGGAGCAAACCGAGCGGGCAGGATAAAGTACCCAAGAACGGCGATTGCCCTGACTATCAAGTTCCAGAAGATTAGAATAAGTAGTGAGGAGCCCCAGGGCGTCTTGAAAAAACTCTTTACCTTGTCCATGCCTTTAGTATATCGCGATCGCTCCGTTTCCAGTAGACCGAGTCTTTAGCTCGTGACTTTAGCGCCTGAGGAAGTAGGGTCAGTGCCCGGAGTACGGGGCCAGGATATTTGAGAAGATAGTAAGGCAAGCGGAGGAGATGACTGAGGAGGAAACGCGGATCGCTTATGTTTTTCCAGATAAAGAGGAACTGGTTCCTTTGAGCAGTGCTCATGACAAACTCTTTGGTAAAGTTACTAGCTATAACGCTCTTTTGATGATCATGCACCACTTTGCACTCCGGCGCCCAGAGAACTTTCCAGCCTCTTTTCCAGGCCCGATATCCCATATCGGTATCTTCCCAGTAGAAGGGTTTGTATAGGAGATCCATCCCCCCGAGCTCAATCCACTTGGCACGAGAGAAGGCGGCTTGACCGCCTGACGCCCAGAGACTCGGATTGGAAGTTTTCTCGTTAACTTTATTTGGTTCAACTTTAAAGTGGTGAAAAAGCCCTCCTTTCCACTCCCCTCCCATCCAGGCTTCCCGGCTGTTAAAGCCAAGGGCATAGACTGAGTCGTCCTCAAAGTACTTAATGGCTTGGTTAAAGCAATCTGGACTCGGACGAACATCGGTGTTGAGGAGCATGATTAGATCCCCCTTGGCGAGCGTGACGCCCCGATTAACTGTATAGGAAAATCCACCATTCTCTTTGTTTTCGTAAAAGCGTATTTTTTTGCCTAGAGACTTGAGGTAGTCAGCTGATTTATCATATTGAGAGTTGTCGTCGACAATCACGATCTCGGCCGAGACAGAGGCAGCAGCCTTGAATACATAGGGAAGATTTTGTTTGAGCTGAGACTCAGAGTTCCAGGAAGGAATAACGACGCTGACGCTAACTTTTTTGGTCATAACGGATTTATTGTACTATATAGAGTGCGGATTTCATGTCTCCGATCACTACTTGGTCGGTTGCGAGCTCGCCTTCGATGTAGCTTGCGTAGTTGATTTTGTCGGTAATTATTACGCGGTTTTTGGCGCTTGGACTGAGTTCAATTTCCTCAAGATCAACTAGCTGGCGAAGTCCTCCTTCTCGCCCTGGATCTAGATCGTAATGTACGTCAAGAGGCTGAGGGAGCGCTCTAAGACTCTTAACGATTGCCTCCTTGTTTGCGAGGCTGTATCCTCCTGGCTCAGCGGATAAGTAATTTTGTAAATTGAGAAATATAAATATCAGGACAAAAATCGGGAGAAGTCTCGGGAGATAATCATGAACTAGGGTTGCTCCTAGGATTAGAATCGAAAGGTATGCCACCCCAAAATAATACTCGGGGAAGTTGTAGTCACGGAGTGCGATCACAAGTATAGTCATAATGATAACGACCGCTCCGGGGATTTTGACAAATAATCTTTGATCACGAAAATATGCTTTTGCCCCAAGGGCAAAGGTCAGGATGCCAAGCGCCAAGTTATCACGAAACAAGCCAAAGAAAAGGCCGCTTGTGAGTTTGCCGAGCTTGGTCAGGACCATTTTCGCCATGCTCAATAGATCAGTCGAGACTGCAAGTTGGGAGCGAAGTTGAAAGCGGAGGAGATGAGCGTTTAGATATCCGTGGTTCACGTCGTAGATAATGAGGGGGATGAGCGGAATGATACCAAACAAGCCAGTCTTGATCCAAGTGGACAAGCCATAGCGGATGCGCGCCAGGAAAAATAGTAAGAGAAGTGGAACTACTGGGATTGCCGCGACATGGATATGCCAGGATAAACCAAATAGCAGGCCCAAAAGGTAGAGATGATTTTTGGATTTTTTTGTGATGACAAAATAGGTGGAGTAAAGGACACCCAAGCTCCATAATGGCACGAGAGCCACGTTCCAGGAAATTCTTGAGGCAGAGATTAGAAACCAAGAAAATGCCCAGAGTACAGAAGTTGTTAGAGCCAGTCGGAACGAGGCAATTTTTGTGATAGTCAAAAATATGAGGGTAACCATGGCTACGTCTAGGGCGATGCTAGTCAAGGGGAGAGCTGAGAGGCTCGCACCAAGCGCCATAAATAGTGGGACCAGGAGATAGTAATAAAGCGAACCTAGATAAAATCCACCGACACCCCGCGCGATCGGACCAAGAACGACGGGCTCGCCGGAAACAATCTTCTGGACTTCTTGATAGTCACGATCTTGATCCCAGTCAAAAGGAGTATGGGCGGCAAAATTATAATAGCGGAGGAACAAGGATACTCCGATTAGCACGAGCGCCATGAGAATTGAGCGCGATCTATTTGTCATGAGATTTGTTTAGCCACAACTTGATGATCCATAGGAGGAGTGCAAGGTAGAAGACAAAAAAGACTGGATCGGAGGCCAGTCTATGAACAAACTGAGCAGTTGCGCCGCGTAAGGAACTACCCAAGTCTTCGGAGAAAGAAGTTTTAAAGTGAAGGTCATAATTTTTTTCTGAAAGATTGAGATATGCTTGACCATCCTGGTAATCGTGACTGCGATCGGCCTCTACATATACTTCAGTTAAGGGTGATAACTTTTCATCGGCAAGATTATAAATTGAAGCAACGTACAACTTTTCGGCTGATCCTACGACCGGCTCAAACTGAAAACGAGTACAATCTTGAAAAGCGATATTGGCAGTTGAGAACGGGATCGAGCGAATTGGAATGGCGCTTGCGGTTGCCTCGTGAAGTCTAAACTCAAGAGGAGCAATGACCCGAGCAGGATTTCTCACGCAAATACTCACGATATTTAAGTTGTCACTCCCCGCCACAAATGATTGAGAAACCGAGCTATGGCCAGACAAGGGGATTCGCAACGAGCCAAGTGGTTGATGAACGTCGAGGCGGTTTAGACTAAGCATTTTTGTTGTCCCTGAGTAGAGTTGAGGATATAAAAAGAGCAGTTCCAACGACTAAAGAATTGACGATGTTTCTCAACTTGTTGATATCGTAGAGCGCCCCCATAATGACTCTCGACTTGGGCAGATCAGTAAACAAAGTCGAGACCCAGACAAAGAGCTCGGTAGTGATGTCAGCCTGGATGACGAGGACGCGGAAAAAGAAAACAAAGTAGAGCCAGAGCCCTAGCTTTTGGATTGTTGAGTTTTTGACTGCTTCAACCACCAGGAAAGGAACGATCCAAAGCACCCACTGGGTATGAAAGTTGGTAGTTGCATAGTACCAAAGAAGAGTGGCGATGATCGGACCTGAAATACGCTCGACCTTACCCCTTAACCGAGTGAGTGCGTACAAGAAGATCAGAGCGTAGCCGATGACAAAGGGATAGATACCGTCGTCGCCCCCGATACCCCACATAAAGTCGAGCATTTTTTGTGATTGCCAGGAGAAGAGAACGGTTTTGCGAAAAAACTCGTGACCCCAATAAGGAATCGTGGTTACGATAAACGGGAGGAGTCCTGCAACCATGACTTTTGCGGATACTTTCCAGTCCCGGCTCGCAAGTACCGCGACAAGTGGCAAAAACATGAGCGGGTAGTTTTTGTAGGCGGCACCTATACCCAAAAGAAGCGCGCCAAAAACTGGCTTTGACTTCATAATTTTGAATATTCCCCACATGACAAAAAAGGCGGGAATAATATCAAACTGACCC
>CAZDRB010000012.1:0-15566 GCA_964507925.1 uncultured Pseudomonadales bacterium | reverse complement strand
CTGCCCGTAACTACGTTTATGCCTCAAGTTCAGGGCAAGATTATCAGCTCTACGCCTATCTCGAGAACCCAAATGATCCAGCGGTCACAAGCTTTTCTCCCACGGTCAGCTGCGGCGACGAAGATTGCAATTATCAGCTCAAAAGTAGCAACACACCATGAAATTATTACGCCGGGGATTTACTTTGATCGAACTCTTAATCGTCATTGCAATCGTCGGGATCTTGACCGCCCTCATCACAACCAATCTCCAGGGAGCCCGCGAGCGCGCTCGTGACCTCAAAAGAAAGACCGACCTACAAGCTATCTCTCAATCGCTCAGGCTCTACTACAACGACGCCCGCGCTTTCCCCGAAGGAGACAGCACCAATAGCTATCAGATCAAAGGCTGTGGCACTGTGGGAACGCCACTTGACTGTAGCTGGGGAGGATCGTTCGCAACCGATACTTCAACCTATATGAGTTCTTTACCTCTAGATCCATCATCTACTGATGATAGCCCACTCAATTATCAGTACTACTCTCCGGACGGGGATAGCTACCTCATAGTCGCATCTCTCGAAAATCTCTCTGATCAGGATATTGTCGATTCCCAAACCCGCTGCAGTACGCTCTATACAGCCTTTGACGGCACCAAAGAGGAGGCAGAGGACTTTGTAGTCTGTGCCGAATAACTATGAAAAAACTTGGATTTACCTTAATCGAGCTCTTAATCGCAATCTCCATCATCGCAATCATCACGACTTTTGGCGTCACGAGCTTTTTGACTGCGCAAAAACAAACTCGAGACGCAAGACGTCAAAGCCTTGTTCTCCAAATACAGTCAACCTTCGAACAATACTTTGTTGAGCATAGCGCGTATCCAAACGAGGACGATGCCACAATTGATGCCTCGTTCGAAGACGGAGTTCGCCCTCTAGACCCAAAAAACTCGGGAGATTACACCCTTATTTGGGACTACACCGGACCAGACGAATACTGCGTCTGTGCTACACTAGAAACTCAGCTTGGCAACGCCAATGCGCCGTCTGGAACAGCGTGTGACTGGAATAATAGTTCGGGAGACCACTTCTGTGTCCAAAACAAACAATAAACTCATTCTTCTCGGCTTTACCCTGATCGAACTCTTGGTCGTGATCGCAATTATCGGCATCTTAATCGGCACAGGAACTGCTAGTTATCAACGTGCAGTTCGTCTTTCTCGTGACTCAAGAAGAAAGACTGATCTCGAACAAATTAGACAAGCTCTCGAGACATATCGCTCCGAAAACAGCCTTTATCCAGAATCAGCCGGGTGGGAGGCCGAGCTCACCGGGACCTATATCACGACTTTTCCAACAGATCCGAGAAACAATCTCTATGACTACGTTCCTGGCGTCGAACTAACTACTTACACTCTTTGCGCGGCTCTTGAGATAGAACCAGAAACTGCGATCTCAAGCGCTTGCGACTCGGCAGTGTGCGGAGAAACTTGTAACTACGAAGTTGCAAATCCATGAAGCCATCACTCGGATACACTCTAGTCGAACTTATGATCACGATCGCGATTGCGGCGCTTCTCGTTGCTTCTGGGCTTTCGGCATACACAAAAGCCCGTGACCGACAACTAGGTCAAACTGCAGCCGAACAGCTTCTTACAACCCTAGTCGAAACGCAAAAAAAATCACTCATCGGAAACAAAGACTGCGTGGGCAAATTTACGGGAATAGAGCTAACCATTGCAGATGGTTCAAATCAGGTTTCTACAGAGAGTACCTGCGAAGGCGGGGAAACAGGCGTACCTACAACAACAACATTCACAGGCATCACCTTTAGCTCAGATTACAACTTTACCTTTAATCCTCTAAGTCAAGGGGTCTATCTCGGAGACGACGTCGATGAGCTTGTTATCTCGTTTCAAAGCTCAAGTGGCACATCCTACTCCTTGTTGATTACCAAATCCGGTAATATCGAATACCAGGGTCTAGAATGAAATATCTCCGAGGCCAATCAATTGTCGAAACAGTCATCGCCGCCGCCCTCATTAGTGTCGCCGTCATTGCCGCACTCTCGCTCGCCAATCACTCACAAAAACAAAATATCTACGCCAAAAATCTCTCCGCTGCCGAGCTATTCGCTAGCCAGACTCTAGACTGGATTCGGGGTCAGCGAGAACAACTAGGTTGGGCAACTTTGGCCGCCAAAGCCGAGCTAGATAGTCAAGGAGAGGCGGCAATCTACTGTCTGTCCGAGCTCCCAGGTACAGACTCTGACTTTACTGAACTCGAGCCGTCAGTCTGCGCAACTGATAGTTTTATCCCAAACACTAGGTATATCAGGGAGATCACAGTTGACACCACGCGCGTAGGGGAGGGGATACTCACAGTGATCTCGACCGTCACTTGGCAAGAACAAGAGGTTAGAACAGCAACTCTTGAACTGGAGCTCGCCTCATGGCATTAAGAAAGGGATTTTCACTAATCGAGCTCGTTATCGTCATTGGACTCATTAGCATCTTGGCGCTCGCGATCTCCTCGATCATGCTCACGAGTATTGTGACGAGCAATCGAGTCAGAACACTAACCAAAACCAAGCAAGCCGGCAACTACGCCCTTATTCAGCTCAAAGCCATGATTCGAAGCTCAAAGTCAATTATTTCCTGTGACGAAGAGATCGCAACTCTCGAAATCGTCGGGCTAGACGGTGGAGTCACGACTCTTGCTACTGAATCCGACGGAGAAAACATCAGAATCGCTTCAAACTCAGGATACTATCTCACCCCTGGATCGACCACCGTCTCTTCATATACTCTTGGTTGCGAGCCAAACGAATCTGAGCCTACCCTAATCAGAGTTTCTTTTGATTTGACCGATACCAGTTCAACTAGAGAATCTGAAAACTCGCTCCTCCATTTCGAGACCTCGATCAACCTCAGAAATAACTAAGGAGTTTCTCGCCCCACACCAAAACCGTAATACTCGAAAAAACCATAAAAGGCACAAAGGGGAGAGTATCGCGTCTTTTCCTGATTCCTGTCGCAATAAGTATCACCCCTACAATGGCCCCGTATACAAAGCTTAGCCCAATCATGAGAGGAGCTTTGGGATACCCAACCAAAAACGCTAGATACAGGGCAACATACATGTCTCCGTCAGCCATACCTTTGCCCTTAGTGAGTTTATAGAGTCCCCAAAAAACAAGATAGGAGAGAGCAGCTCCAGCCGCCGCCGTTACCAGATCTTGCAGTTGATATGCCTCGTAACTCCACAATACTGCCCGATAACCTGCGGTCAATGCAACTCCAGTCCAGACCACTCCGACAAAAACCGCATTATAAAACAGATCGGCAAATAACATGATCAAGAGAATTATTCCAGTCACAAGCCAAAATGCAGGCTGGATAACATCAAGCGGAGTGCTCACCAAGCGGAAAAACAAATAACCAACCAAGTACCACCAAACAAATAATATTCCCACCATTCCTTCGACCAAAGGATAGCGATAACTTAACCTTTTTTGACAACATCTCGATCTGGCGCGGTACAACACAAAGCTCAAGATCGGAATCATGTCATACCAGCGTAGATTTTTACCACAGTGATCACATCTAGATCTTCCCCAAATCCAGTCTTTACTCTGAATGCTACGATCAATCAAAACATTTACAAAACTACCAACACAAGCGCCAAAGAAAAATACCAAAAAATAGCTAAGCATACTCCTCAGGGCAAGCAGAGCATCTCGTCGGTACTAGTTGCGTCAAACTCAGCGGAGGCATACGCAGTTGCGTCGCCATCCGGACATGGCCTGTCCGCACTTCCATAAACCTCGGCGAGAAAATCACTCGACCAAGCCGAGTTACCAGCTTTACAACGGTCAAAGGCTTCCTTCTGAAATGATTGCGACTCAGGCGTAAAACAGGCCGTGACACTCGAGCCTGTCGACTCGTCATCATAATAAAGGTAGGTAGTTGCATAGTTTGCCCCAGACACGCGATCAATAAACGAGGCCTTGACCTCGCTAGTCTCGGTCAATCTCTCAAGGGCTTCGGCAAGAGTTTCGGAGGGACTTGAGCCAACAATTGTGTCAGATCCTCCACTTCCTCCAACTGCGTAGTAATTGATGTCAGGACTACCCGAGCTTAGGTCTTGTCCTTCCGCAGTCTGCCAAGGAAAATAACCAAGTGAGGCGTTGTAGCGCTCAACTGCACCAAGTAGCTGGGACATATCCGCACGAGTTCTCGTATCACGACCTTTTCTAATTTGCTCGAGAGGGTTAAGAGTTGAAAGCAGGGCAACAGCAAGGATTCCAATCACCGCAATCACAACCAGTAGCTCAATCATCGTAAAGCCTGACTTTAACTTAGAAAAAAGCTTCATAACTCTCTACCTCAAAATATATAACTGTATTAATAACAACATATTAAAACGCACTCGTCAAGTTATATATCGGAACAACGATCGCAACAATCAAGAACCCAACCCCGACCCCAAGTACAACCATGATGATCGGCTCCATCGCGGTCGACAAATTCTTGATCGCATGCTCGGATTCGTTCTCAAAGTATCCGGCTACTCGGTTTAAGATCTCATCTAGCTTACCTGTCTGCTCTCCAACCGAGGTCATCTGCGACACAATCATCGGGAATACCGGGTGCTTGGCGAGGGATCCTGCAAGCGGGTTACCTTTTTCCACGTCCTTTGCAACTTCGGCAAGCGCCTTTCTCATGACCTCACTATCTGCAACCTCTTGAACGATCCCGAGAGACTCAACTAATGACACTCCTGATGAGGCAAGAAGTGCTAAAGTCCGCGAAAACTCGGCCATCAGAACCATCGACTTGATCTTGCCAAAAATCGGGAGCTTTAAGAGAAGCACGTCAAACTTAAACGCACCCTGCTTGGTTTTTTTCCATTTCTGAAACAAAGCGTAGCCAACAATTAGTAAGAGTGCGAGAATATACCAAAACTTGCTCATCAAGGTCGAGGTCGAGATCAAGGCTTGAGTCAAAAATGGCAGCTCAACATTAAAGTCTTCGTACATTACGGTCAGTTTGGGTAAAACAAATATCATCATGACCGCAGCAACTAGGAGCATCCCGACAACAACGATAACCGGATAGATTAAGGCACCTTTGGTTTTTTCCCGAAATTCGCGTTGTTTCTCGAGTGTATCGGCAAGCCGCATTAGTATTGTATCAAGCACCCCAGCTGCCTCACCAGCTCGAACAAGAGCGATATAAACCCGCGAGAAAGTCGTGTTGTGTTTGGTTAAAGAATCGGCAAAAGTCGAGCCTCCTTCGATCGACCGGAGAACATCAGCAACTATTCCCTGGAGCGCCAGGGGAACCTGAACCTGCAAAATCGAGAGAGCATCAGTCAAGGGCAAGCCAGCCCCAATCATGGTCGAGAGTTGCCGGGTAAAATTAACTATGTCGTCAAACTTGACCTTTTGCCCAAAGTTAAAGAGCGACTTTTCGCTTGAGAGTTCGCGAAGCTCAACTATCACTAGTTTTTGGTCTCGGAGCACTGTGACTGCAGCCGCTTGAGACTGCGCCTCAACCACGCCCTTTTTTATCTCTCCTTTGTCAGTCCTAGCTTTGAATCTAAATCTAAGCATTAAACTTTTCCAACTAAGCGGTTAAGTTCTTCTATGTTGAGGGAATACTCGCGAGCTGTCTCCAAGCTAATCTTCTTTTGCCGATAAGCTCCAACCAGAGACATGTCTAGGGTCATCATTCCGGCGTCGCTTGAAGTCTGCATTACGTTCGTTAACATATGCGACTTGCCGTCGCGAATCAAAGAGGCTACCGCTGGAGTACCAGTCAAGATCTCCGCAACCGCGACTCGCTTTCCGTCCTCAGAAGGCACAAGGCGCTGAGAGATCACGGCCTCCAAAGATAGCGACAACTGTCCTCTTACTTGCTGCTGTTCCGACTGGGGAAAGACATCGATAATCCGCTCGATTGTTTGAGCTGCAGAATTCGTGTGCAATGTTGCAAATACAAGGTGACCGGTCTCCGCGATCGTGAGCGCAGTTCCGATAGTCTCATAGTCACGCATTTCACCAATCAGGACAACATTTGGATCCTCTCTCAAAACTGACTTGAGTGCAACCCCCCATGAATGAGTGTCCGAGCTTAGCTCGCGCTGAGAGATAATACTTTTTACCGGCGTATAAACATACTCAATCGGGTCCTCAATGGTGATAATATGTTCGCTACGCTCGCGGTTAATTTGATTGATCATTGCGGAGAGAGTGGTGGATTTGCCATGTCCCGTCGGACCAGTTACCAAAACAAGTCCTTGTTTGAGCTTGGTAATTTGGTTCACAATTGGAGGCAGGTTAAGGTCCTCTAAATTCCATATCTTTGCCGGAATATATCTCAAGGCTGCTGCAAGATTGCCTTTTTCGTGATACACATTGACCCGAAAGCGCTCACCCGAAGGAAGGCTATAAGAAAAATCTAACTCACGGTCAACTTTTACAATCTCTTTCTGTTGCTCATTGAGCAAGTTCATTACTAGCTCTTCTGACTGAGCTGGCGTCAAAGGAGTCGTCTCAGGCACCATGACTAGCTTACCGTGAATTCTCAGAACTGGAGGAGTTCCAACCAGTAGATGCAGGTCAGATGCGCTGTACATCACACACATTTGTAAAAGCTTTGTAATATCCATAGCTTTATTTTCTAAGTCTTCGCAACGCGAATAACCTCCTCGAGTGTTGTTAATCCTTCAAGAGCCTTTAAGTATCCGTCTTGCTCCATCAAAACCATCCCGTCTGCAACCGCCGCTTGTTCTATCTGAATAGCCGGAGCCCTTTCAAGAATCAATTTACCAATTTTCTCGGTAATTTTTAAGACTTCAAATATTCCGAGCCTTCCTTTGTATCCCGTATCCCCACATTTCTCGCACTTTCTCCCACGCGATAGAGTTGGTGTCTTGCCTCCAAGCTTAGACAGATAAGCATCGTATAAGGGGCCTAGAACTTTCTTCATCTCCTCCAAGGCTTCCGTAGGGGGTGCATAGCTCTCCCGACAATCATCACAAATCTTTCTCACGACGCGCTGAGCGACTACACAGGTCATAGACGAAGCAAGTAGAAAGGGCTCAGCCTGCATGTCCAGTAACCGGGGCAGGGCACCAGCACTTGAGTTTGTATGCAAAGTCGAGAACACTAGGTGGCCAGTTAGGGATGCCTGAATCGCCAAGTCAGCCGTCTCGTTGTCACGAATCTCCCCAACCATTATGATGTTGGGATCTTGCCGCAAAAACGATCTTAAACCTGTTGCAAAGCTAAGACCCGCCTTAGGATTGATCTGCACCTGGTTAACCCCATCGATTTGATACTCAACTGGATCCTCAAGGGTCACGATATTTACTTTCGGCGTATTCAAGATGTGCAGAACTGAATATAGGGTCGTTGTTTTACCAGATCCTGTTGGACCAGTAATCAAAACAATGCCATGTGGGACCTTGATCGAGTCCTCGATAACTTTTAGAGCCGCGCCTCGAATCCCGAGATCCGCAAGGCTTGGTACGTTTGTAGTTTTTCTGAGTAACCTCATCACGATCTTTTCTCCGTCTACGGTCGGAAGGGTCGAGACACGAAGATCTACTTCTTGATCATCCGCACGAAAACTAAACCTACCGTCTTGCGGAAGACGACGTTCGTCGATCTTGAGTTCAGCCAAAATCTTGATTCTCGAGACCACGGCCTCATGCACCTTGCGAGGCAAAACTAGCTTTTCCTGCAAGATTCCGTCAATCCGATATCGAACCCGAGTATGCTCCTCTAGAGGCTCGATATGAACGTCCGATGCCCGTGCCTTGACCGCAAACTCGAGAACCGTCGCCACAATCTTGGCAATCGGCGCCTCACGAATTACGTCTCCAATCTTCTCGACATCCAAAACCTTGTGATTATCGTACTCGCTAGATTCCTTTAAAACTTCCGAAACTTCGGCTGACAAGCCCTGTGAGTAGCGACGGGGAATTTCCTCTACAAGTTCAGCGGCTACAGCGAGGTGGGGCTTGACCTTGGTCTGAGATTTGGCCTCAAGAAACGAGATTGTCTGCAAGTCCAGTGGATTTGCCATCGCGACCGATAGTTGATTAGTCTTCAAATCTATTTGAAAGGGGAGGGCTTGATAATGCTCAGCGACCGATTCTGGGAGTTTAGACAATGCTTCAGGCGACGAGGCAAGTTCCTTCAAGGACACAAAGGGAATGTTAAACATCTTGGCCTTGGCTTTCGCGAGGCCAACAGCATCAACTAACCCAGACTTTTCCACCAGCTGATCCAGGCTCACACCTGTCGAATAACTCTCGGATTGAAGCCGCAAAAAATCAGCTTCAGGCAATAGACCATCCTGCTTGAGGATGAGGGCAAGATCTTGCATATCTCTTTAATAATACCATTCTTTTTGCGCTAAACTATCCCTATGCAGACATTTATAGTAACTCGCGGAAACTCCTCAGATAGAGCTCTGTACATCTCGGCCCTTGTTAATCCTCAGGTCGAGCTCATCCACCTTCAAACCGAAAAGTCCGCCATTACTATCAAGCAAGTACGTGAACTAACCAACTCCCTGATCAACAAGCCCCGACTACCCAGAATCGTCTGGATCGAAGAAGCAGACAATCTGACCCATCCCGCGCAAAACGCACTCCTAAAAATCCTCGAGGAGCCGCCGGAACAGACTAGCTTCTACTTGACCTGCAACTCTCATCTCGAGCTCCTCGCAACCATTCGCTCACGGGCCAAGCTCATCGCACTTGGTAGTCAGGAGAGTACATCGGGCGTTGAGATCCTTGCCGAGCTCAAGCTAGTCATGGCAGAGAGTCCCGGCGACAGAATCCAGGCTATCCCCAAACGCGACCGCGCGGAGGCAATAGCCTGGCTTCAAAAAATTGAGGTTGCACTCAGGTCAAAGCTCAAACAATCCTCGCTGTCCACAAAAAACTATCAAATGCTTGCTGGTATTGCCAAGTTAACGCTCGAAGCCCACGACGCCCTCGCGCGTAACGCGAGTATTAGCTTGACCATGCAGACTTACTATCTCTTACTACCTCACACTCACCCAAGCAAGTAGACTGGTCATTTTGCCTCTGCTAGAATGATCTCTTATGCCAAACAGTTATTCCGCCAAAGATATCAAAGTCCTAGAGGGACTTGAGCCTGTTCGCAAACGCCCCGGCATGTATATCGGCGCAACCGACGAGCGAGGGATCCAGGAACTTCTCAAAGAAATCATCGACAACTCAGTCGACGAAGCAATTGCAGGATTTGCCAAAAACGTCTACATCACACTAGAGGAAAATGGCTACGCCGCAATCTCAGATGATGGTCGAGGTATCCCCGTCGACATGCACCCCTCTGGCGTCTCGGCTCTCGAGATTGCGATGACCAAGCTCCATGCCGGTGGCAAGTTCGAAGAAACTGCTTATCAAGCCTCAGGTGGCTTACATGGTGTTGGTGCCTCAGCGGTCAACGCACTCTCCTCTCACTTGACCGTTATGGTCAAGCGGGATGGCAAATATCACCTTCAAACTTACCAAATTGGCAATCCCGATTTTCCCGTCAAAGTGATTAGTGAGGACGAAGCCAAAAAAATCCTGCCTAGTGGCCACAAACATCTCTTAATCGACGAGTCGGGCACCTACACAAGCTTTATTCCGGACAAAACCATCTTCAAAAAAACCATCGAGTTTGAGTACAAAAAAATCAAGACCAGGATCCGCGAGCGCGCCTATCTCGTCCCCAAACTCTTCCTTCACCTAAAAGATATGAGAACCGGCGATGAGGCCAACTTCTACTTTGAATCAGGTATCAAGTCACTCGTGGGACACCTCAATACCCACAAAAAAGCCCTCCACGATGTGGTCTATATGCAGGGCACACAAACCGAAAACAATCTCAAGATCGGAGTCGAGGTCGCCTTCCAATACAACGACTCATTTAACGAAAACATCTTGAGTTTTGCAAACGTCATTCGCACCTACGACGGTGGCACTCACCTCACTGGTTTTAGAACTGCCTTGACCAAAGTCATCAAAGATTACATGGCCAAAAAGGTTGGTGAAAAGAACAAAATCGAGCTTTCAGGCGAAGATCTTAAAGAGGGACTTACTGCCGTCGTGTTTATCAAAATGAGCTCAAGCGACATCCAGTTTGAATCCCAGACCAAGTCCAAACTCAACAACATGGAGGCCCAGTCCGCCGTCTACTCGGTCGTCAAATCTCAGCTCGAGACCTATCTCGAAGAACACCCTGGCGAAGCCAAGAAAATGCTCGAAAAAGCCGAGCTCGCAGCAAGAGCGCGCATGGCCGCAAGAGCCGCTCGCGACGCCGTCGTCCGCAAGGGAGTTCTAGAAGGAACAACTCTTCCCGGCAAGCTTGCCGACTGCCAAGAAAAAGACCCCGCTTTGTGCGAAATCTACATCGTCGAGGGCGACTCAGCTGGAGGCAGTGCCAAGCAGGGTAGGGACCGTCGCTTCCAGGCGATCTTCCCGCTCAGGGGCAAGATTCTCAACACCGAACGAGCGAGGCTCGACAAAATCATTGCCTTCGAAGAGCTCAAAAACTTAATTATCGCCCTGGGGACCGGTATTGGCGACACCTACAACGCCGAAAAACTTCGCTATCACCGCGTAATTCTTATGAATGATGCCGACGTCGACGGCGAGCACATTACTACTCTCGCCCTCACTTTCTTCTATCGGCACATGCCCGAGGTCATCCTCGGCGGCTATCTCTATATTGCCATGCCGCCTTTGTTTAGAATCGAGGTCGACAAAAAAGAGTACTACGTCTATACCGAAACCGAGCGGGACAGGGTCATGGCCGAACACAAAGGAAAGAAAATTACCTTGCAGCGCTACAAAGGTCTTGGAGAAATGAATCCCGAGCAGCTCTGGATGACGACCATGAATCCCAAAAACCGCATGCTCAAGCGCGTGCATATCAAAGACGCCGCCCGCGCCGACGAGATCTTTACCATTCTCATGGGCGACGAGGTCCCACCCCGCAAAAAATTTATTCAGGTCAATGCTACGCAAGCGACACTCGATGTTTAATTATAAGTGACACTGTGTCACCATGACACAGTAAAATAGGAGGTATTATGTCCGACCAAAATGTGATCAAAGTCTTTATCGAGATCCCAGAGGGAAGTAAAGTAAAGTACGAAGTAGATGAAGAAACGGGCATACTCATGGCCGACCGCATCCTCCACACTCCCATGAACTTTCCCGCTAACTACGGCTATATCATTGGTTCAAAAGGGGAGGATGGCGATCCTACTGACGTGCTCGTCCTCACCTCCGAGGCAGTCGCACCAGGAGTTGGCATGAAAGCCAAGCTGATTGGCATGCTCGAGATGGAGGACGAAGAAGGGGTCGATACCAAGCTCATCGCCGTACCAATTCAAAAGGTCGATCCACTCTTTGGCACCTGGAATGATATTGCCGATATCCCTGAGCACGTCAAAAACAAGATCAAGCACTTCTTTGATCACTACAAAGATCTCGAGCCAGGCAAATTTGTCAAAACGGGTGCGTTCCTTTCAGCGAGCGAAGCCGCAAGAGTATTAGATGCCGATATGAAAAGAGGAAAAGCTAAGCAGTGACACTTTGACACGGTGACACCGTGACACAACATTATGACAGACGACAACATCTTAAAACCACTCGATCTAGACGAAGCAGATGAAACTGTGGCAGAGACTGCAGGTGTAGCTACTGAGTCGCAAGGTGACGTGGCCGAAGAATCCGGCAGTCTCCTCACGGTTGGCGCCCAAAAACCCTGGGATCTCGACGAAAGCACTAAGTTTGGCAAGATCGCCAACGTCCAAGTGGTCGACGAAATGAAAAAGGCTTATCTCGACTACGCGATGTCAGTCATCGTCTCGCGCGCCCTCCCCGACGCCCGTGACGGCCTCAAGCCAGTGCACCGCCGTATCCTCTACGGCATGAAAGAGCTCGCGCTCTTGCCTCCTGCCAAATACAAAAAATGTGCCCGTATCGTCGGAGAAGTTCTTGGTAAATATCACCCCCACGGCGACACCGCCGTCTACGACGCACTCGCACGTCTAGCCCAAGACTTTTCCATGCGCTACCTCCTCGTTGACGGCCAAGGGAACTTTGGTTCAGTCGACGGTGACCGACCTGCCGCCATGCGCTACACCGAGGCCAGGCTCGCCAAGATTACGAGCGAGATTCTTGTTGACCTAGACCGCGAGACCGTGGACTGGGCAGACAACTTTGACGGTACTTTTCAGGAACCAACCGTCATGCCAGCCAGGTTACCCAACCTACTTTTGATGGGCTCAGACGGTATCGCCGTGGGTATGGCTACCAAGATTCCAACCCACAACTTAGGCGAGATCGTTGACGCTGTAACTACACTCATCGAAAAAGGCGACGCAGTCCGCGAACAAGAGGTTGTGAGCGAAGGAATAGAATCTAAGCCATACCAAGAACTAACTGGAGTCTTTAGCTCAACCGCAACCGTCGACGATCTTCTGGCAAGCGTCCAGGGACCAGACTTTCCAACTGGCGGCATCATCTACGATGGAGAGGCGATTCGTGACGTCTATCAAACCGGAAAGGGCAGGATCATCACTCGTGCCGTCGCCGAAATCGAAGAAACCAAGTCCGGTAAGTTCCAGATCGTTGTCACCGAGATCCCGTACCAGGTAAACAAAGCCAAGTTGATCCAAAAAATCGCCGATCTTGTCCGCGACAAAAAGATTGACGGAATCTCCGACCTCAGGGACGAATCAGATCGAGAGGGTATGCGGATCGTGATCGAGCTCAAAAAAGCCAGTAAACCCAAGAGCGTCCTCAACAATCTCTACAAACACACCGAGCTCCAAAGCAGCTTCCCGGCCAACATGGTCGCACTCGACGAAAAAGGTACGCCTCACCTCATGAATCTCAAGACCATCTTATCTCACTACGTCCGTCACCGGCAGACAGTCATTGTTCGCCGCTCTCAATTCGAACTCAAAGAAGCTCGTGCGAGAATTCACATTCTCGAAGGCTTTATCAAAGCACTCGACAATCTTGACGAGGTTATCAAGACAATTAGAGCAAGCAAGGATACCGAGGACGCTAAAGCCAACCTTATCAAAAAATTCGGGTTCTCCGAAATTCAGGCTGTCGCAATCCTTGATATGCAGCTTCGCAAGCTCTCCGCTCTCGAGCGCCAAAAGATCGAGGACGAATACAACGCTCTTTTGACCCGGATCAATGAGTTGATCTCGCTCCTCCAGGATCCCAAAGCAATTCTCGGAACCATTATTCAAGAACTGAAAGAGCTCAAAGAAATCTACGCCGACCCACGAAAAACCAAGGTGGTCAAAAGCAAGCTCGGCGAGTTTAGCGAAGAAGATCTCGTCGCAGCCGAGGACAATCTGGTTGCCATCACGAGAGATGGATACATCAAGCGTATGCCCCTCGCCACTTACCGCTCCCAAAGGAGGGGAGGGAAGGGAGTAGTTGGTATGACAACCAAAGAAACTGACGAAATCCTCCACATGACTGTCGCCAACACCCACGATCACTGTCTCTTCTTTACCAATACCGGCAAAGTCTACGCGCTACGCGCCTTCGAGCTCCCAGAGGGCTCACGAACCGCCAAGGGGCAAGCGATCATCAACCTCCTCTCGATCGAACAAGGAGAGTTAGTTCAGGCACTCCTCACTGTCCCCAAAAATCTCCACGGTTCAGAGGGTAACTTTGTCACCATGGCGACCTCAAAAGGGATGATCAAAAAAACCAAACTCTCTGAATACGCGAACATTCGCGCCTCAGGCAAAATCGGAATCTCACTTAGGGACGGTGATCAGCTCGTCAAAGTCAAGATCAGTCACGGACAAAACTATATTATTCTTGTTACGAGAGAAGGCAAATCTATCAAGTTCAAAGAAACCGATGTTACATCTACTGGCCGCGACACCATGGGTGTCAAGGGTATCACTCTCAAAGGTCAAGACGAGGTCATCTCGATGGAAACAGTCGAGATCAAGCCCCCGGCTCCAGACGACAAAAGACGCAAATTCTTCCGCGAAATCTTGGTCGTGACTGAGCACGGACTCGGCAAGCGAACAGATGTTGGCGAGTATCCCGAGCAAAAGCGAGGAGGGCAGGGGGTCAAGGTCGCCGAGCTCTCAGACAAAACTGGCAAGATCGCCTCGGTTCGCATGGTCACCGAAAATGATGAACAGGTAGTCATTACCACCAAAGGTGCTCAAGTTATCAAGCTCCCCCTGAAAAACATCAAGGTCCTCGGTCGCTCTACTCAAGGTGTTATCTTGATGCGTCCAGGGAAAGGAGACGTTGTGACCGCAGTTACCACTCTCCAGGAAAACGACGAAGAAGACGTTAATTAGTTAATAACTCAAATTTTAGCCTGAAAACTTGACTTTACAACTCAAAGTTATATAGTATTCTTGTGGTCAAAAAAACATATCAGGTTTTAAACGAAATCACGGTTAGCGAAAGCGCGCTGATCCATAACTACGATTACTTCGCTGGCCTCAATCCCCAGGCTCGTATCGCCCCAGTCCTCAAAGCCAACGCCTACGGTCACGGACTCGAGCTCGTGGCTCGTGTTGTCGACGAGATAGCGAGCACTCCCTTCATCTGTGTCGACTCGCTCTACGAAGCTTACGAGCTCCACAAAAGGGGAATCAAGACACCAATCCTTATCATGGGCTACACTAGTCCCAAAAACTACAATGTCTGGAAAAAGCTCCCGTTTAGCTTTACTGTCTTTGACACCGAAACGCTCCGATCACTAAACAAACATCAGCCCGGCGCCCGCGTCCACATCAAGCTTGATACCGGCATGTGTCGCCTTGGTCTCCAGACTTCACAGCTGGCAGATTTTATTGCCGAGCTTAAACAATGCACGAGCCTCCGAGTCGAGGGGATTTTCTCGCACTTTTCCCAGGCAGACAATCCAGCAAAAAATACGTTTACCAACAACCAAATCAAGATTTTCAAAGAAATGGTTACACAGCTCGAAAAAGCAGGTTTTCGTTTCAAGTGGAAACATCTCGCAGCAACCGCTGGCGCGACCTCACTCCATGATCCGTATTTTAATCTAATCCGTTTAGGCCTCGGCTTTTACGGCTACACTCCCTTTGGCCCACATACAAAAGAGGGGAGGCTGGGAAGAAGAATGCTAAAGCCGGCACTTTCCTTGACCACTCAGATTGCCCAGATCAAAGAAATCAAGGCAGGCGATCAAGTAGGCTACGGCGGAACATATATCGCCAAACAAAAAGAAACCATTGCGATTCTACCCCTTGGCTACAACGAGGGCGTATCTCGCCGCCTCTCAAATCGAGGAGTGTTCACCCTCGAGGACGGGGGGGTCTGCCCAATCATCGGCAACGTCTCGATGGACATGACCATGATCAAGCTCCCCAAGGGCGGTCAAGTCAAGGTTGTCGACACCGCAACCCTCGACTCCATATATAACATAGCCAAATTAATCGAGACAATCCCGTATACCGTTCTTACAGGTCTACATCCATCAATCCGCCGGAGACTTGTATGAAAAGGCTCCGCGTCGCGG
>CAZDRB010000011.1:0-17960 GCA_964507925.1 uncultured Pseudomonadales bacterium | reverse complement strand
GTGCTTTTTGGATGGCGAGCTCCTCTGCAAGCTCGGTGGGGTCGTCCGACTGGATACTCTCCTCGTCAAATCCAGATTCTACTATCTCAAACTCGACTCCCAGCTTCTCTAGAAGTTCTTTTCGCCTCGGGCTCGCACTGGCGAGAATTATCTTTTGCATGAAAGTATTTTACCTCACCCCTGACAAACCGAGTATCCACACCCGTAGCACTTGGCACAACCTTCCTCGATCACGAGCTTGCCTCCACACTCAGGGCAAACCTCGTGCTTGTTCTTGTTCGCCCTTTCCTTGAGCGACTCCGACCTTATCTTACTCTGGATGATCTGACCTGATCCTGGCGTCATAGGAGCACTCCCGACGCTAAGTATCTGTACATCCTTGGATCCGTCCCGATAAATCGTGATTCCCTTGCACCCCATCTTCCAGGCTGACATATAAGCGTTCTCCACGTCCTCAATTGTTGCAGTATGGGGAAAATTAATGGTTTTTGAGACCGCATTGTCGGTATAAAGTTGCCAGGCTGCCTGCATCTTCACGTGCCATTCCGGAGCAATATCATGAGCTGTCCGATAAACACTCTTGACCTCATCAGGTACTCCCGACACACTCGCAACACTCCCGAGTCCCGCCACCTCGCGCACGATTCTGTCTCGGACCTTATGCTCATGGTCCCCATCTGCCCACAAAGACTCGGCCAGTTCTTTTTCAAAGTATTTGTTGATGTAGGTAAGTCCCGCGTCCTCGACCACATTCTTGGTAAAAGCTAAGGCAAATACTGGCTCAATACCTGATGATGCGTCCGCAAGCATCGAGATGCTCCCAGTCGGAGCAATCGTAGTAATCGCGACATTCCTTACTTTATTCTTCGCCTTTGCGAAGGAGGAGTCCTTCCACCGAGGGAACACTCCCTTTTCCTTTGCAAGATCTCGGCTCATCTGCCACGACTCATCCTGCACAAACTTGGCAACCTTTTTCGCGATCTTAACTCCCTCTTCGCTGTCATAGGCAACTCTGAGTTGGTAGAGCATATCGGCAAACCCCATGACCCCGAGCCCTATTCTCCTATTGGCTCGTACCGTCTCGGTAATCTGCGGGAGTGGGTACTTGCAGGCATCAATTACATTGTCTAACATTCGCACACCAGTCCTCACTACAAACTTGAGCCTCTCCCAATTGATTTCCTTTTTGTTTGTAAATTGGAATTTGGAATTTGGAATTTTCTTGGAGTCAATAAATCGCGCAAGATTTATTGACCCAAGGTTGCATGCATCAAACGGATGAAGTGGTTGCTCCCCACATGGGTTGGTCGCATCGATCCTGCCGTATTTTTCAATAAGAGGGTTGTTCCGATTAATTGGATCAAGAAAAATGAGTCCTGGGTCCCCTGTTCTCCAAGCCATCGAGACTAATTGATTCATCAAAGTTCGCGCCTTCATGGTCTGCACAATCTCGCCCGTTCGCTGGTTCCTGAGGTGCCACTCACCATTCTTTTCGACCGCCTTCATAAACTCATCAGTCACTCCAATCGAGATATTAAAGTTCTCGATCTCACCGCGCTCGGCCTTGGCACTAATAAAGTCCAGAATATCCGGGTGGTCTACGTTCAAAATTCCCATGTTGGCTCCGCGCTTCTTCCCACCCTGCATCACTTGTCGGGTCGCAATATCAAAAACCTTCATGAATGAGACTGGACCTGTCGCAAATCCGCCCGAGCTCTTGGTCACCACATCGCCCTTTGGCCGTAACCGAGAAAAGTTAAATCCAGTCCCGCCACCTCTCTGGTGCACAAGCGCCATCCATTTAACCGCGTCAAATATCCCCTCCATCGAGTCCTCAACCGGTATGACAAAACAATTAGCAAGCTGAGACTGCGGCGTCCCAGCGTTGTTTAGCGTGCGCCCGGCGGGCAAAAACTCTAGTCTCGCCATTACCTCATAAAAATCCCTCTCTATATTTTGGATTTTGGATTTTGGTGCTTTGTAGTTCTTTTCAACTTTTGCAAGCGTTTTGGCCACACGAGCAAAAAGTTGCGATGGTGTCTCGACAACCTTGCCATCTTCGTCCTTGAGAAGATATCTACTCTCCAAGACCTTGAGCTGGTTAGGCGACAAGTCCAGATCATCCTTGACCCCGATAATACGCTCTACCCTTCGCTCCTCACTCCGGGCCTGTCGGTACAAAATATATGCCTTGGCTGTTTGGTAGTGACCTCCGGCCATAAGTACTTGCTCGACAATATCTTGGATCCGCTCCACAGTAGGTGGCGTGTCCTGAGCAACAGATTTTTCTGCAAGTGCAACCACTATCTCGGCGAGTCTCTTAGCCTCATCCTGCTCAAACTCCTTGGTTTGAGCCCCCGCTTTCATGATTGCCTCGGCGAGCTTAGGGAGCGAAAACTCCACTTCTCTCCCGTCGCGCTTAACAATTTTTGTTATCCGCATACGCTGTACCCACAATCTATACATTTAGAACAACCGTCACTCTTGTGTAGCTTGCCCGCGCACTCCGGACAATTGGTGCTTGGTGCTTGACTATTGGAATTTGCGACCAATACTTGGTCGCTTTTACTCCCGTCCCGATAAATCGTGACTCCCTTGCACCCGAGTTTCCAGGCCTGCATATACACGCTCTTTACGTCCTCAACCGTTGCGGACGACGGAAAGTTAACCGTTTTACTAATCGAGTTATCAAAGTGTTTCTGCCACGCAGCCTGGATCTTGACGTGCCATTCCGGCTCGATTGAATGGGTCGTCACAAACAACTTTTTTTCCTCACTCGTCAGCCCAGAATAATCGCCATTTGCAACTTGCTCGAGAACTTGTTTTCGTGATCCAATATGCTCTTCAAACACAGGATCCACCATCAGTAGCTCTTTGGTTGAGTGATTACTCTGATCGTCCTCATAAAAGGTTCGCCTTTTGGTCACCAAGGAGAACACAGGCTCAATTCCCGAGCTCGTATTAGCGAGTATCGAGATCGTCCCCGTTGGTGCAACCATGGTCACCGCACAGTTTCGCATCGGCTGACCCTTGGCTGGATATATCGAGAGATCCCAGTTGGCAAAACTGCCCCGCTCCTCAGCAAGTTCCGCGCTCATCTCCGCGGCCGTTTCGTAGATAAACTTAGAATACTCACGAGCGAGTCTGACCGCTTCCGGGCTGTTATAGGCAACGCCAAGCTTGTACAGCGCGTGGGCAAACCCCATGACTCCGAGGCCTATTCGCCTATTACCATTCTTAACCGTCGCCTCAATCTCCGCTACCGGATACGTATTGACCTCGATCATGTTATCGAGGAATCGTACCCCGAGCCTTACTGTTTCCTTGAGGTCTTTCCAATCCACTTCCCATCCCTTCTTGCCTTTATTGAGGTGCCGAGCTAGATCAATTGATGTCAGGTTACACGACTCATATGGAAATAGGGCTATCTCCCCACACGGATTAGTCGCATCTAGTTTGCCAAAGTTGGGAACCGTGTTACCGGCCTCGGTCGTATCCAAAAACATTAGTCCTGGGTCGCCTGTCTTCCATGCCTGTTCAGCAATTTTGTTAAACAAAGTCTTAGCCTTAAGTTTTTTTACTACTTCTCCATTCCTCGGGTTGACCAGATTCCAGTACTTATCCTCTTCAACTGCCTTCATAAACTCATCCGTGACTCCAACCGAGACGTTAAAGTTCTTGATCTCACCGTCCATATCTTTTAGGTCAATAAACTCCTCAATATCAGGGTGGTCTACATTCAGGATCCCAATGTTTGCTCCCTGCCGCTTGGCACCCTGCAAAATCTGCGAGAGTGCCGCCGAATAAGCTCTCAAAAAATCAACCGGTCCAGAGGCAGCCCCCGGCACATTCTTGACCTTGTCCCCGTGAGGCCTAATTTTGCTAAAGTTAAATCCAGTGCCACCGTTATTTTTATGCACAACGGCCGCATCCCCCAATGTCTTAAATATTGTCGAGATCGAGTCTTCGATCGGCAAGACAAAACACGATGACAACTGACCCGTACCTCCTGGGTTCCCAGCTTCAAACATCGCCTTGCCGGCACACACCATCTTCATTGAGACCATTCGTTCGTAAAACTTGGTGGCAGTTTCCATGACCACGCCGTTAGTTCCCCAAGTAACTTCTGGCTTGGCCATATGATAAGCAACTCTCCACAGCATCTCGCCCAATGTCTCGACCACACGGCCGTTCATATCGGTACGTAGATACCTCTTTCTAGCTACTTCAAGGGCGTTCTTGGTCAGCTTAGGCTCTATGATCTTTGGTCTACTCATTTTATTTTCTTCTGCGTTTCCTATATTACTAATTACTAAATTACTAATTACTATTTATCGCACTTAGAATAGGCACAGCTCGGGCAAGTCGAGCACCCTTCCTCACGCCGCATCGGAGTTCCGCATTCTGGACATAGTTCCTCAGAGGTAACTTGTTTCTCGCTCTTCGTCTCAAACGGAGCTGATTTTTTTTCAAGAACCACCTGCTACCGTGATCCCTCAACATACACCGTCATTCCTTTGAGTCCTAACTCCCAGCCTGTTTGATACGCTTTGGCGACCTCATCCGGAGTCGCCGAAGACGGAAAATTAATAGTCTTGCTTATTGAGTTATCTACCCATCGCTGCAGTACGGCCTGCATCCTGACGTGCTCCTCAACCGACAAGTCAGAGGACACAACAAATACTTCTCTAATTGCCTTTGGCACTGCAAGAACGGCTTGGCAGCTCCCACCATTTTCGCGAACTTGCTCAAAAATCTTCTTGCGCTCGCTCCCACCTATTCCCTGTTTCTTTAAAGCTTGATCAAACAAATCACTCGCATACTGGATCTCTCTCCACTCTTTCCCCTCCCGCTCAGCCCCCTCTCTCGTATGGCGGGGATAAGCAAGGGCAAAAACCGGCTCACATCCATATCCTTCTAGCCCAGAGATAGTTGCAATCGATCCGGTCGGGGCAATGGTTGTTTGGGCTCCGTTTCTGATCCCATACTTCTTTAGTTCAGACACCAATTCTTTCCAATTAAGCTTAGGTCTTCCAAACTCACTCTTGTGTGCAACCAGTGGCTTAGGGACGCTCCACTTCACATCCTGCGGATCATAGATACTTCCGTTAATTCCAGGGAATGGTCCTCTCATCTTAGAGAGCTCAATCGAGGCCCGCATACTGTGATACCTGATAAACTCCATGACTTGGCTCGTAAGCTCTTGTCCTCTCAAGCTCCCGTATCTCACCCCAGTCATAAACATCATGTCCGAGAGCCCCATGACCGAGAGACCGATTCGCCTTACCTTGTGTGCCGCCTCCTCAAGCTCGGGTACCGCCGAGACATATTTGTTTGCGTCTACTACATTATCCAAAAATCGCGTCGCGAGTGTAACTGTTTCCGCAAGCTTATCCCAATCAACCTCATACCCCTGTCCCGACTTTTCACTTGCATCTTTAGATCCTTGAACCCTGACCCTCTTTACATGCTCCCTCAAATTTATGCTCCCCAAACAGCAGTTTTCGTACGGTCCAAGAAACTGCTCTCCACACGGATTGGTTGCTTCCAGTTTATAAAGATGGGGGACAGGATTGTCTCGGTTAGCTGCATCCAAAAACAGCACGCCCGGCTCACCGTTTCGATGTGCATACTTTACTATCTCCGCAAATAGTTCTCGCGCCGGCACCATTTTGTACATCTCTCCATTCTCTGGATGCCTGAGTGTAAAGTCATCATCTTTTTTGACCGCTCGCATAAACTCATCCGTTATTCCAACCGAAATATTAAAGTTAGTAATCTGCCCTTCCTCGCTTTTACACCTTACAAACTCAAAAATATCTGGGTGCCAAACTGGTAGAACCGCCATCGCCGCCGACCTTCTGCCTCCCCCCTGTCCGATCACCCAAAACGCCGTGTCATAAACCTTGATAAATGACACGGCCCCTGTTGCCTTGCCCTTTGTTGTCGAGATTCCTGCATCCTTTGGCCTGAGTCTCCCAAATGAAAATCCGACTCCTCCTCCAGTTTGCAAGGTTAGAATGGCTTTTCGTAGCACCGAAAAGATCGAGTCTCCCCCTTTGCCAAGATCATCCTCAACTGGCAGAACAAAACAGTTGGCCAGTTGGCCGTATTTTGTACCAGCATTTGCCATCGTACGCCCGTTTGGCACGAACCTCATTTCATAAAGCATCTCAAAAAACTTTTCTCTGATCTCAACAGAGGTGTCTCCACTCACTCGGTAGTTATTCTCTGCTTCCGCGACCACCCGCGCGGTGCGCATGAGTATCTCCGTCGGAGACTCAACTGGGTGACCCGACTCATCTCGCAACGAATAGCGATTTACCATGATCGCCGCCGAGTTTTTGTTGAGGTTAGTTATCTTCATGATTCATTTGCTTGTAGTTTTTTTATTTCCTCGTCAAAGTCGGCAAGCGACTCAAACTCTCGGTATACTGAGGCAAACAACAAATATGCGAGAGGATCAATCTTTTTTAGCCTATTGATCACAAGATTTCCTATCTCCCAAGACCGTACTTCTGTACTGTTTTTACGTCTAAGTATCCGCTCCACCTCATCAACCATGCTCTCGATCTGCTCCATCGAGACCGGCCTCTTCCAGGTCGCCTTCATTATTCCGCGTCTAAGCTTCTCGCGATCAAAATCCTCGATCTTCCCCGACTTCTTAACAACCTTGATATCAACTCCCTCGGCTCGCTCATAAGTGGTAAAGCGCTTGCTGCACTTGGTACACTCTCGCCTCCGTCTCATCGCCCCACCTTCAGCCGTAATTCTCGACTCAAGGACAGAGGTGTCGTCGTGATGACAGTATGGGCATTGCATATCTTTACTCCGTGTCACAGTGACATTGTGTCACTGGCAAACATATACCCTACATATAGTAGGGCCTATTAACCGTAAACCCTGGGTGTAGTGCTCGTCAACTAGCAATGAATGTATCAAATAGGAGCAATAAAAATTACCGCCTAGCGAGACACTTCGGCGTTGCATTCTGGACACTTGATTTTCTCGCTCGTAAGTATCGCGTCAACTGTTTTATGACAAAACGGACACTCCACACACTCCATCTTTTCACCAGAATAGCTACTCGGCTCCTTTTCATCTATTCCAAAAATGCGTGAGGCCATATTATTATCTAGAACATTGTCTCTCTCAAGTCTAATGTCCCCTGCCCCACATGACCCTCCAGCTCGCACCATCTCCTCGCCCCCCAGAGCTAAAAACTGCCTTTGTGCTCCAAGCCAAGCATCTCTGCTCCTTAGCATTGCAAGCGGATCTATCAAAGCAATCTCTTTTCCCCTCGTCTCTCTCTCATATCTTATCTTGACCGACATCTGAAAAGCATCGAATAGTTTTTTTACTGTATGAATATCTTCGCACTCAAGCGCGCTAAGCATCGCAAGCGCTACCACATGAGACATGTTGTATAACCAATCTGGCAAGGTCTCGCGCTCTGACACCCCCACAATCTCAACTAGCTGATCAAAACCATATCTTGTTGCAATTGGGTGAGACACAAAATCTAGATGGTTTGCTTCGCGAGGCAAGTCCAAGACGCCGTTCACTGTCTGCGCTAGCACTCTCAAATCAGAAATAGAGCTACTCTCATCTCTTATGGCAGTGGCCCTAACCACACCATCCTGACGCTTCTCATATAAATAAATCATGTTGTATCCGCCCATGTTCGCGTCGTCTGGATCTGGAGGGCTGATTAGCATTACTGTCTCTCCCTCTCTAATTGTCTTAATCAATTGTTCGAGTCTTATAATCCCATCCTTCTCGCTTTTAACTCTAGAAGTGCTCACTCCCGCAGTTTCTCGGATCGAGATAGCGTCATCACACATCTCTCCTAGAGTCTTGACTCCAAAGTCGGGCGACCTCAGCTCTCCATCCTTTAGATACAGAAAATATTCATGATAATTTATCCCAAACACATGCTCAGCTGCCCAACTTAGATTATTTGACTCCACCACCCTTTCCATGACTTCTAGGGGAACTCCAGTGGCCACGTCGCGTCCGTACGGCAACACAGAATACTGCCTACCCACTTCGCTCGCTAATTCAGAAAAATGCACAGAGCTCCTTTGCTCCCTCGCTCGGGGAGCACACAAAAAGGCAACTTGAGTGGAAGTTCCGGACTTCGGTCGTCCATAGCATTAGCGAAGGAGACCTTTAACCGTTGCGGCACAGTTCCAGATTTTAACTGGATTCCTTACACACCCAAATTTTCACTTGTAAACTACTTCAATCCTAGAATCTATCTGTCTCCTAGTCAAGACACAGTTCTTCTACTCTAGATCTTGCTCCCTCAACTTGCTTATAAAGCTCGAGGACCACGTCATACACTCGTCCCTCAGTCGCTGCTAGGTAGCCCTCCACATACTGGTCATACCCCGAATCTCTCTGTAGCTTGCAATACAATCTGTCCCTTTCAACTAGAGCTCTCATCTCGGTGTAGTGATTCTTGAGATAATAAAGACCTTTGACTAGACTATAAACTCCTCGCTCCACGTTGCCGTCCCGTACGTACTCAATTCCACACACAATTCTCTCCCCCCCCATCTGACTTGCAAGAAGCGTTCTCTCTTCACCCCGAGAAATCAAATACGCAGGCACACCTTGAGCTACTTTCCAAACCTGGCAATCAGCGGGCAACTCTCTCCCTCTCATCTGTCTTGCAAGTTCGTTGTGATCAATTGACTGGCTAAAGTCACCGCCGACTAGCCCCATTTTACCCATTACTCCAGATAGAGACGCACTATAAACGGACAATATTCCCACCATTATTCCGACCAAAAGCAAAGGTATCACAAGCCAGCTATTTACTTTCATCTCTCTCTATTCTAACCCAAATAGTCCAAGATAAACCGGGCATAAACTTCGGTTATTTTCTGAAGAGACGCAAGGTCTACCCATTCACCCTTTCCGTGTTCTCCTCCCCCGTCAGGCCCAAATCCCATGATAGTCGGAATGTCCCGCTTGACCATCATCCACCCGTCAGTCGCTGGACCAGAAACCTTGGCTTCGGGCAAATACCCTAGGACTGACTTAGCTGCTTTCTGAAGTGACAAAACCAGTGGATCGTGAACATCTATCTCGACAGCTGGCACAAAGATTAGGTCTTTGATCTCATATGGCACGCCTAGCTTCTGAAGTCTCTCGACCATTAGTATCTTGACCTGGGCATCGCTGTTCCCTGGAAGCAGCCTCACGTCGCCATAAGCCTCACAGCTAGCCGGAACCACATTCATCGCCACCCCTCCCACAATCTTGGTTGGAAAAGTGAATACTGGCTTTCTCCCAACAAACATCCTCGACTGCTTAAACGGAATCTCGAGTCCTTGTAGGGCCTCGACGATCTTGGCCATATCAACAACTGCGTTATGCCCAGATTCTCCCTTCTCCCACGCCGAGACTCCCGTGTGCACGGCCTCACCTCGCGTCACAATCTTAAAGCGATAACTGCCTCTCTGACCAGTTCGCACATGATGACTACCATGCTCACCAATAAAACATGCCTTGGGCACAACTCCTTGGTCAAGTAGATATTGAGTTCCGTAAGGACTACAAGCACCAGTCTCCTCATCTACCACAAACGCGAGGGTCAGTTTACCCTTGAGCTTGACCTTTGCATTAATCAAAGCCTTGACCGCAAACACATAAGCCGCAAGACTTGCCTTCATGTCCAAGGATCCCAGTCCATACAACTTGCCCGACCTAACCGCACCAGAGTACGGCGAGACCATGTCACGGCCCTCTGGAGGGATTGTGTCCATATGACCGTTGAGCATTAGACTCATCCGGCCACGCTTCTCACCCCACTCCACAACCACGTTCGGTCGCTCTTTGCTGGCTCCAAGATACCTAGGTGAAAGACCAATTTCTTTGAGTTTTTCAAATATTAGGGTCGGCATCTCTCCCTCAACCGACTCATGTAGGGGTGAGTCAAGCGAGGTATAGGGGTTCACACTCTTAGTCTTTACTAGGGATGACAAAAACGCTACCTCTTCGTCAAAAGAGGCTTTAACTGCTTTAGCAATTGATGAGTTAACCGATGTTACCGCCACGTTGTCTGGAATTGTATCACTTAGGTCAATCTGGGGCAAACCTACTCTCTAAATTTGGCGAGCGCAGTCTCTAGTGTTTCCTCGGTTCCACTCCTAAAGGTATCAATCGCAAGGTCATATAATTCTGGCTTCCAAAAATAGATCGGCGCACTCGGCGCGACCACTCCCCGACCCACAACCCATTCTTCCCATTCCTTTTTGTACATCTTCGCCCATTTCTCCAAATTTTTATCTTCCCGGTCAAATATATGAACCTTGGCTTCCTCAATCGAGATCTTGTCTCGATTAGCTATTCTGTCGACGCGTACCGCATCTTCCGAGCAATATACAAGAATTTTCAAAGTTCCTACTATCCCTTGACCCAAAAATCCAGAAAGCCATGATTCATAAACTTTGTTACTTTCTTCTTGAAGCTTTTTTCTCAAACCATAGTCAACTTGTCGGTCAAAATCTTCTGGGTAGGCAGTTGCTGAGTGATGGACTGTTTCTTTGGGGTCAAAATATCCGTTCTCAATCGCGTACTGGCGCATAAAGTCCCCTCCAGAGTAATGCCCCCATCCAAGTTCCTTTGCAATCAATTTTCCCAGCGTCGTCGAACCAGCGCCAGGTAGTCCAGAAATAGTTACATTTCGATACTTAGACATTATGGACAGGAGTATAGCATAACAAGCTATAATAGAGACATGAAAAAACTGCGCAAACTTCGCAAAAAATATCTCGGCAAACTTTCCAAAAAACAACTAATCTTAATTGCTTCTTCGCTCTTAATATTGTTTGGACTTACTTATTGGTTTATCCTCAAAGATCTGCCTTCTCCGACCACGCTCAACAAAAATGTTTTTCCAATCTCCACCAAGATATACGATCGCAACGAGACCCTCCTATACGAAATTTATGCCGACCAAAATCGCACTCCCGTCAAAATCTCGGACTTGCCTGACCATGTCAAAGAGGCCACCCTCGCAATCGAGGACAAAAACTTTTATCGCCATCATGGTTTTGACACCGGTGGCATCCTCCGAGCTCTCTGGAAAACTACCACTGGACAAAGACTCGAGGGCGGCTCAACTATCACGCAGCAACTAGTCAAGGTCGCGCTCCTCACTCCAGAACGCACTCTTATTCGCAAAGTCAAGGAGGCAATTCTCACCATCGCAACCGAGATCTTGTATAGCAAAAATCAAATTCTTGAAATGTATCTTAACCACATACCCTATGGGGGTACAGCCTACGGGATCGAAGCAGCCTCCACCCGGTTCTTTGGCAAATCAGCGCGTGACCTTAGCCTTGCCGAGGCAGCGCTTCTTGCTGGCTTGCCCCAAGCTCCCTCTCGTTACTCCCCTTTTGCCAGTCCGGACTCAGCCAAAAATAGACAATCCCAGGTGCTTGACCGCATGGTTGAAGAACAATTTATTACCAAAGACGAGGCAGCGTCCGCCAAAAACCAAGAACTTGTTTACCAAAGCGGGAGCATTGATATTAGCGCGCCCCACTTCGTCATGTATATCCGCCAAATCCTCGAAGAAAAATACGGGGTACACAAGGTAGAACAAGGCGGTCTCAGAGTCACAACCACGCTCGACTTAGATCTTCAAAAATCGGCAGAGGCTACCCTCGCTGCCGAGCTCAAGCCCCTTTCGCGGCTCAAGATAGGTAACGGCGCAGCCCTCGTCACCAACCCTCAAACCGGAGAAATTCTTGCGATGGTTGGCTCCAAAGATTACTTTAGTGAGGACATCGACGGCAAAGTCAACGTCACAATCCGCGACAGACAGCCTGGTAGCTCGATTAAGCCTCTAAATTACGCACTAGGTATCGAGACTCGCACAATCACTCCCTCGACCATGCTTCTCGATACACCTATCTGCTTTGCCATAACTGGCCAAGCTGATTACTGCCCCAAAAACTACGACAATACATTCCGTGGTCTAACTCAAATCCGCTACGCTCTTGGCAACTCCCTCAACATTCCCGCAGTCAAAGTTCTTGCGCTCAACGGAATTGAGAATTTTATGAGCTTTGCCACCAAGCTCGGCATCGCCAGTTGGACTGACCCTGCCCTATACGGCCTCTCGCTCACTTTGGGTGGCGGAGAGGTCAAAATGACGGAGATGGCGACAGCCTTTGGCGTCTTTGCTAACCAGGGTAAAAGAGTCGACCTCCAACCAATTCTCAAAGTAACCGATGCCGAAGGAAAAGTTCTCGAAGAATACCGCCCAGAAGAGGCGCAGGGAGAAGAAGTCTTATCCAAAGAAACTAGCTTCCTTATCTCCCAGATTCTGTCTGACAACGGGGCAAGATCCGAAGCTTTTGGTCCGTCATCGGTTCTCAATGTGCCCGGCAAAATTGTCTCGGTCAAAACTGGTACCACCAACAATCTCCGCGACAACTGGACTATCGGCTACACCCCCACGCGTCTAGTTGCAACCTGGGTAGGTAACAACGACAACTCTCCAATGAGCTATGTGGCCTCAGGCGTCACCGGTGCCTCCCCTATCTGGCAAAAGATTATGCGCTATGCTCTCAGAGACATCGAGACTCCCAGCTTTGTCGTCCCCGAGAACATCGAGGTTGCTGCAGTCTGCATCAATTCTGGTACCGTTCCAGCTACAGATCAACCCTGCGAAACCAGGGCCGAGTACTTTATCAAAGGCACAGTGCCAACAGTCTCAACCCTCACTTCTCGAGAGCTCTTTGTCAACAAAACAACTCACCATCCCCCAAATAACGAGGCCGAGTTTGCCGATGTCGAAACAAAAACTCAGCTTGTCGCCTCTGACCCTTTTATCAAAGATTACTGCGTCGACTGCGAACCCTATCCCGAAGGATACGAAGAACCACCTCTCGTGATCACCTACAATGAAAACTAAGCTCTCAATTCTGGGACTAGTAATGCTCGTGGTCTTTGGCCTCGTCGACATCTTTTCACCCCCGAGAGACCCTATTTCCCCCTTGGGGAATGATCCGCATCCTTCATACTCTATACCTTATACTCCATACATTGTGCTTGGTTTCGCCCCGTACTGGAATCTCAAAAAAATCTCCCCAGACTCTCTGGGCGCCATCACCCATTTTGCCTACTTTACCCTCCATCTCAAAGGAAATGGAGAGCTTCTAACCAAGCTCAATCCTCGCGAAGAAGATCCCGGCTACACTAACTACAAAAGACTAATCAACAATCAGTTTGCTTTTGACCAAAAACCACTGTTTATCACCTTCATGCCAGAATCCCAGGAGGCACTCATAGACTCAATCTCAACCATCGAGTCTCGGTCAAAAACTACTAACACCATCCTCGACATCTTGGCTCAAAGTGGCGCTAAAGGAGTCAACATTGATTACGAACCGCTTGGCTCAGTGAGCCCAGAAATTCGTGACAGCTTTACCATATTTATCGAAAATCTTCATGCTCGTCTCTCCCCAGCCGGTCACGACCTCACAATCAGCATCTATGCCTCAGCGGCCTCTAGACCCAGGCTCTGGGATTTAGATAAACTAAAAAAATACGTAGACCACTTCGTCGTCATGACCTATGACTATACTCTCCCTGGAGGTACCAATTCTGGCCCAACCTCGCCCCTTCGTGGATCTGGCACTCTATTTGAACATGACATCATCAAAAATATCTCCGAGATAACGAAGATTATCCCTTCACAAAAAATCCTGCTCGGAATTCCTTTCTATGGCTATGAATGGGACACCATCGACGAATCGAAATATGCTCCCACCAATCGGCGCGGCTCCGTCGCCTCGCTTGAACGCATCCAGTCCTTAATAGACAAAGGCGAGCTCGAAATTCGCTGGGATCGAAACACACTTACTCCGTACGGAGTTAGTAGTGACAGCGGTCAAGTCTCACAGATTTATTTTGAAAATGAAGTTTCAATCCGGCTGAAGCTCGAGTTTGTTAAATCCGCCGAGCTTGGTGGTATCGCCATTTGGGCTCTAGGATATGAGGGTCGGGATTCGCTCATTTGGGACACAATCAAAGAAACTCTCCTCTAGACCTGGACAGTCTCGAGATCTACAATGTAGATTATGCATCTTCTCATTAATATCCTAAAGTTTATAGGTCGACCCCTCTATTTACTCGTTAGTGCCATCCTCGTCGGAGCATTCTCACTCCTTGCATTTCTCAGCAAAATTAAACGGCCCAAGCTCGTCATTCCCCAGCTTAATCTCCCAAAAGTTGAACTGCCCCAATTTAAATTTCCCCAGATAGATCTTTCCCGTATCTATATAGCTCTTGCCATACTTTCACTTGCCCTCTTTTGCTACTGGTTTATCTTCCGAGATCTCCCTTCAGCTAGGCTCCTCACAACCAACCCACCCTCCCTCACTACCAAAATCTATGACCGTCATGGCGAACTTCTATACCAAATATACCGTGACGAAAATCGCTCCCTCATCACCCTCTCCGAGCTTCCCGACTATCTCGTCAAAGCAACTCTCGCCGCCGAAGACAAAAATTTCTACAAACACTCTGGTTACGACCTCTCAGGGATCGCGCGCGCTCTCTACAACAATATTGTCAACTGCAAATTTAAGTTCAGCACTTGCTCTCCTCAAGGCGGAAGCACCATTACACAACAACTTGTCAAAAACGCACTTCTGTCCCCAGAAAAATCCTTTACTCGTAAGCTCAAAGAGCTAATTCTCTCCTACGAAACCGAGATTATCTACGAAAAAGATCAAATACTCGAGATGTACCTCAATCAAGTTAGCTATGGTGGAACTGCCCACGGTATAGAAGAGGCTAGCTGGACTTATTTTGGCAAATCTTCGCTCGATTTAAACCTCCCTGAGAGCGCTATGCTTGCTGGTCTCCCAGTTGCTCCAACTACTTACTCTCCTTTTGGCACCAATCCATACCTCGGCAAAATCAGGCAACTCCAGGTTCTAAAAAGTATGCTCGACAACAAGTACATCACCGAAGATGAATATCGCCAAGCTCTAGATACACCTCTAGTCTTTAACCCACAAGGCATTACGATTCGCGCTCCTCACTTTGTTATGTACATTAGAGATCTGCTCGTTAAAGAATTTGGGGAGGACAAAGTTGCAAGGGGTGGACTAAGTGTTACAACCTCACTAGACCTCAAGCTTCACAACATGCTCCAGGAAGAAATCAATGCTGAGCTTGCCAAACTCAAAAATCTCAACGTTCAAAATGGTGCCGGATTAATCATAAATCCAAAAACGGGCGAAATTCTTGCCATGGTTGGTTCTAGGGATTTTTTCGACACCTCCCGTGACGGACAAGTCAACATCACCCTCCAGCAAAGGCAACCCGGGAGCGCGATTAAACCCCTCACCTATGCCCTCGCTTTGTCAAAAGGTGCAAGTCCTGGCACGATAATTGATGATTCTCCTATCTGCTTCGTGGTCAGAGGCCAGCCCAACTACTGCCCCAAAAACTATGATGATAAGTTCCACGGCCCAGTCACGATCAGAACAGCTCTTGGTAGCTCCTACAACGTTCCCGCGGTCAAAATCCTAAACTCGCTCGGGGTCGAAAATCTCGTTTCCTTCGCCCAAAAACTAGGTATCTCAACCTGGACCAACTCCTCACGCTTTGGATTGTCCTTGACTCTAGGCGGAGGTGAGATTACGATGGTAGATCTTGCCAGTGTCTATACAGTCTTTGCAAACGGTGGAACCAAAATTCCCCTAACTCCTATCCTCTCAGTTGCCGACTCGCGAGGTAACTTTTTATCTCTCAACCATCAACCACCAACTATCAACCAAAGCGAACTTCTCTCTCCTGCAGTCGCCTATCAAATCAACTCTATTCTCTCCGATCCTCTAGCTCGTGCCCCGGCCTTTGGCTCCAACTCAATCCTGGGCTTGCCCGGCAAAAACATTGCCGTCAAAACCGGCACCACCAACAATCTCCGCGACAACTGGACCTTTGGCTACTCACAAGACTACTTAGTCTCTACCTGGGTCGGCAATAATGACAACTCTCCCATGTCCTCGGTTGTCTCAGGAGTAACCGGCGCCTCACCAATCTGGGCCCGTACCATGCAAAAGCTTGTCAAAGACAAGCCTCCTCAACCTTTTAATGCTCCCTCAAGCATGGTGAGAAAAAACATATCTTGTACCACAACTCCCCGCTACGAATACTTTGTTCCCGGTACTGAACCAAAAATCATCTGCGCTCCTTCTCCCTCACCTGGATCTATCCTTGAATCTGGAGTCTCTATCTCACAATAACTGTTCCCATTTGTCTTGTGGTCTCAACGCTCATCTCCCCAAAAATCCAAAGCAAAAATCCCACAAACATAATCAGTCCCAAAAATATTATCCCACCCCACCTTGCAATCTTGTCTTTTTTTCTGGCACTCTTTCTCTTTTCTGCACCCTGTCTTCTCTTTTCTTTTTTTAGCTCCTTCTCGCTCATTTCCTCTTCACTAGTTTCCTCGTCGTACTCGATTTTTTTACGACTCATGTTAACTCCTTAACCCGCAAAACAATAACCTCGGCTACTTGATCTATGCTCATGCCAGTAGTGTCTAGTATCCACGCGTCATGAGCCTTTTTAAGAGGAGCAATTTTGCGCTCGCTGTCTCGCGTATCTCTCTCAACTAGTTGTTTATACACTTCTTCATAGCTTATATCCTCTCCCCGAGTCATCAGCTCTCGATGTCGCCTAGTCGCTCTCTCTTTTGCGCTCGCATCCATGTATATCTTGAGATTTGCCTCTGGTAGGACTACGGTCGTGATGTCTCTCCCCTCCATGACCACATTTTGGGTCCTTGCAATCTCACGAGCCAGAGGGGTAATATAATTTCGCACACCCTCATACTGCGTGATAATCGAGACTGCGGCAGAAACTTCCTCCGTCCTTATTTTCCAAGATACATCGTCGTTGTTCAACCTCACCGTACACAGCCTTCCATCACTCTCATCTTCAGTTGGGAGAGACAGCTCGACCTTAGGATTCTCACGCGTAATCAAGCTGACTACTTCGCTCTCATTTTTTGGGTCAACTTGATTATTCTTGACAAACAAAGTAAGCGCTCGATACATCGCCCCAGTATCAACGTATAGATATCCGAGCCGACTCGCAACTAGCTTGGCAGTAGTACCCTTACCAGCAGCAACAGGCCCGTCAATTGCAATCTGAAATGTTTTTTTCATACGAACCGACTATACACTATGTGCTATTCACTATAAACTATAGTTAATGCTCAAAAAAGAAATCTTCAAAGTGGCAATTGTCGGGCTCGGAAAAGTAGGCGTCACGACCGCCTATGCCCTCTTGCTCAAAGGACTTACAGACGAGCTTGTCCTTTTTAGCCGCGACCTCAAAAAAGCCGAGGGAGAAAAGGCAGATCTAGAACATGGTCTTCCTTTTTACCCAAAAACCAAGATCTCAGCTTCCGCAAACTACGAGGATCTGGCCGGAACCGACCTTGTCATCTTCACGGCCGGCTGTCCCCAAAAACCTGGTCAAACCCGGCTCGATTTAGCCAAAGACAACTGTACAATTCTTGAATTTATGATTCCAAAAATAATCAAAAATGCCCCGAACACCCTTATTCTAATGGTCACAAATCCGCTCGACGTCATGACTTTTCGGGCTACTGAGCTAGCGGGTCTCCCGCCAGGTCGAGTCTTTGGCTCCGGGACACTCCTTGATACCGCCCGTTTTAGACTTCATCTCGCAAAAGCAATGAGCGTTAACCCAACCAGTATTCATGCCTATGTTCTCGGAGAACACGGCGACTCATCATTTGCCCCTGTCAGTATGGCTACAATCGGCGGCAAACCCCTTCTCTCTTTCAAAGAATTTTCGCCCGATCATATTCACTGGGCGCTCGAGGAAACACGAAATGTTTTTATGATTCCAATCGTTTTGATTGATTTGTTTACGATTTCAGTTTTATT
>CAZDRB010000010.1:0-18810 GCA_964507925.1 uncultured Pseudomonadales bacterium | reverse complement strand
ATGATCTCCCTAAGTCTATGTCTTTTGTTGAGATGGCAGTCAAGAGATTTTATGAGAAAAACAAGATAAGGGAGGGAATTAGGATCTCAACGAAGTCAGATTTTTCTACCCAGTTTGGATTTGGATCTAGTGCGGCGGTAGTTGTGGCTTTGATACTGGCTTTGTCTAAATATTTTGATAGGCCGATGACCAAAAAAGAGATATTTGAGATGGCTTACAAGGCCGTTTTGGATGTGCAGGGAGTGGGGAGCGGGTTTGATGTTGCCGCATCTGTATATGGGGGAACGATTTATTATGTGGCTCCGGGCAAGGTGATTGAAAGCATTTGTGAGGGGGACTTGCCAATGATAGTTGGCTATACGGGAGTTAAGGCAGATACACCCACTTTGATCCGCCAGGTTGCAGAGTTAAAGCGAAATGAGGGTTGGGTAGACTCGGTTTTTGCAGATATTACTAAACTGGTGAATAAAGCTAAATTGCTGTTTGAGAAGAAAGATTTTGTACAACTCGGCAAGCTAATGAGCAAGAACCAGGAACTACTAGAAACGCTAAATGTGAGCTCGGTTGAGCTAGACAGATTAATAGAAACAAGCCTAGAGGAGGGAGCATATGGTGCCAAGTTGTCTGGCGCTGGAGGAGGGGATTGTATGGTTGCCTTTGTAGAGCAGGAGAGGAAGAAAATGATCGCAGATGCAATTAAACAGGTAGGAGGCATGTGGATGGACGTGAAAACTGGAGCCGAGGGGGTTAGAATAGAGAAATGAAAAAAACTACAGTTCGAGCGTCGTCTGATATTGCGCTTGTGAAGTATTGGGGCAAAAAAGATGAGGTTTTGAGATTGCCAGAAAACGGAAGCATTTCCTTGATTTTATCTGGATTAGATACAGTTACGACGGTAGAATTTAGCGAAAAATTAACCAAGGACGAGGTAGTAATCCAAGGAGAATCTGAAGAGGGGGAGGCCGGGCGCGTAGTCAAGCACTTGGATCGGATTAGGGCGCTCGCAAACAAAAAACTATTTGCCAAAGTTGTCTCGCATAACACCTTTCCTAAAGGCACAGGACTATCTAGTTCTGGATCAGGATTTGCGGCTCTGACTATCGCAGCCACTAAGGCAATAGGTTTGGAGCTTGGCGAAAAAGAGCTGTCAATTCTTGCAAGGCAAGGATCTGGAACTGCGTGTCGGTGCGTGTGTGGAGGAATAGTAGAGTGGAAGGATGGAGATAGTTCTGAGACTTCGTATTCGGAGAGTATTTTTCCACCAGAGTATTTTGATATTCGCGACATAGTTGCAGTAGTTGATGAAGGCAAAAAACAGACGCCATCAACTCAGGGTCATGCAACGGCTGGTACAAGCTTGTTTTTTAAGGAAAGGCAAAGACTGATTGGCGAGAAAATTGAGACTGTGAGGTCGGCAATTCGAGAAAAAGATTTTGACAAACTGGGCGAGACGATTGAGGCCGAGGCCCTCGAGTTTCATAGCATACTCTTGACTAGTAGGCCACCAATGGTTGCCTGGTACCCTGGGACTGTAGAGGTTATACTTGCGGTACAGGCCATGAGAAGAGAGGGGATAAGCGCGTATTTTACGATTAATACGGGATTTAATGTTCATGTTCTAACTACGCCAGAATTTGAGGAGAGGGTACGAGCGATAATTGATAGTTTGCCCTTAGTTAAGAAGACTATAGTTGCCAAGGTGGGAGAGGCCCCAAGCGAGATAGGTGAACATCTATTCTAAACATATGAAACAAAACAATATCCCGAAGCACGTGGCGATTATTATGGACGGCAACAGGAGGTGGGCTAAGAAAAGAGGGCTGGCCTCGATCGCAGGACACGCGCGAGCTAGTGACAAGACGGTCGAGGATCTCATTGAGTACGCAGGCGAGATAGGAGTTGAGTATCTGACTCTTTGGGCGTTTAGTACCGAGAACTGGGAGAGGGCAAAAGATGAAGTTGAAGGCGTGATGAACTTGTTTCGCAAAGCTCTTATGACCAAGGTTGAGAAGTTTATTGCAAAAGGAGCCAGACTAAAGACAATTGGAGATCTGAGCAAGTTTGATCCCGATATCCGGGAGGGAATGGAGAAGGCAATTAAAGAATCTGAGAAGAATACCAAAATTACGGTTGTGTTTGCACTTAATTATGGGGGTAGAGACGAAATTAGGCGAGCAGTGAAAAGAGGGAGAGAGGAGTTTGAGAAATATCTCGATACGGCTGGGATGCCCGATCCAGATCTAGTTATTCGAACGGGCGGAGAGCAGAGGCTGTCAGGATTTTTGTTGTGGCAAGCGGCATATTCTGAGCTATATTTTTGCGAGACCCTGTTTCCAGATTTTGGGAAAGATGAATTTAAGGTTGCAATTGAGGAATATCGAGGGAGGCAGAGGAGATTTGGGAGGTAGTGTGATATTCGCTCGCCTGTGGTTCGGAGTACCGTCTCTCAAAAAACCACAATATTTGCCTGCTGGCAAATTTGTTTTGTCTCGGCTACCCGCCTGCGAATAATTTTTTGGTGAGAGATACTCCTGCACCACTTACTCGCGAACTGTTGATGATTTATGAAACAATATTGATTTTGAAGATGACCTGGAGGATCTGGGCGATCCAGTAGGCGAGAAAAATCACGAAGAATCCAAGGAGCGCGCTTGTGATTTGTTTTTTGCCTTTTTCTTGAGAGTTTTTGTCGGCGGCGCCGGCGAGCATGGTAAAACCACCAGCAACAAGCATGACGAGGAGGGCGAGACCTGCAATTGTGAGAAGGTAGGGAAGTAGGCCACCGACAATAGACCCTAGCGAGTCGGTTTTGATCTGTCCACCGCCTAAGCCGATTGAGCTGTTGAGTGAGTCGTAGTCGATAAATTCGGCCATAATTTGTCCTCCTTCACACCAGATGGTACACAGACTGCTTATCTAGCCGTTTTGTACATCTGGCTGTTCTGGCGGATTGCACGCTATTATATTTATATTTCATCATTAATGTGTTTAAAACCCTGGCAACTTAATAATATCACCTGCGATAATTCTGAGGAGCGCAACAGAGAAGATAATAAAGAGGAGGCCAGTGATTGCGCCGGTGAAGAGCTCTTTGCCCTTTTTGACCTGTTCGGGATTGTTGCCACCGGTCATAATCTGAATAGTCCCAATAATCATGATAATTATCGCGATCCCGCCGGCAATGCCGGTTAAGAAGCCGATGAGCGCTCCAGACAACCCCTTGAGTTCGAAAGGAATACAACCAAGGGCAGTGTTGATACTTTTTTCTCCTGGACATTCAAGGTCGCCAAGATTATTTTTGACTTCGTTGGTGCCAGTGTTCCATGGCATACCCTCGGTTGCGATATCCCAATCTGCTGGCCTTGTAACCATTTCTGGAGTTGTGCAGGAATACCCGCTAGGATTGGTAAATCTGACCTCTAGCCTGCCAATTGCACGATTGAGATTGGTACCGGTAATACAGGAATAGTATTTGCCGGATTCGTCTTGAGCTATATTGGAGTCTGGCGTTGAGCTAAGTGAGAAGGTGGCGCCTGAGATGCCGCGGCATACACCGAGAGCTGTAGCGTTGGGGAAGTTTGAGTTAGCTAGACAGTTGATAGTTGCGGTAGTTTTTTTGAGTTCTGCGATCGTGTCAAAGCCACCGACGCAGGCTGTAAGGTTCCTGGAAATTGGTGTCCAATTGGAAATCTCGCAGCTGGGAGTGCTTGCTGTTGCAACTCTAGGGGAAATCAGGAGAGCGCATGTTAAGATGAAAACAGAGAGAAAAGTTATGAAGTGGTGGAAAAATTTTGTCATAGTTTTAATTACCCTAGTTCTTGGGATTATTTTAGCACAGGGCCATGTAATAAAAGCGGACGAAGTTGAGGAAATCCAAAAGCAGATCAACGAGCTACAAGCGCAGATGGAGCAGTCAATCAAGGCTACGACCCCACTTGAGTCGGAAGTGGCAAAGCTAAATACCCAGCTTTCAAGCATACAAGCCCAAATCAGACAGGCCGAGAACGAGGTTGAAAAGCTCTCGGCCTCTATCGAGGAGCGAGACCTGCAGATTGCTTCGCAGTATATAGTCTTGTCGGCGAGAGTGCGCGACTTGTACAAAAAAACCCGCTTTTTCTCGCCGCTTCTTGTGTTTGTGTCCTCGCACTCGGCGAGCGAGCTGACCCGCGGACTGGCCTACAAGGCCGTGACGGCAGATGAGGACAAGAATCTAATTGTCTCGATTACGACCGATATTCTTAAGCTTGAGGATGACAAGATAAAGATTGAGAGCGATAGAGCTCGCCTCGCGGGACTACAGCAAAAACTTGATACTCAAAAGGCTTTTTTTGATAAAGAAATAGCTGGTGCGAAGAAATATCAAGCTGAGCTTTCTGGCAAAATTGCGGTATTGTCGGCGAGACAGCAAGCGATATTGTCGGAGAAGTCGGGCACTTTTCAGACTACGGTCGGGGACGTGCCCTTGGCTGATGATCCGGCGAGCAGACCGGATTACAATCCAGGATTTTCTCCGGCATTTGCGGCGTTTTCGTTTGGTGCTCCCCACTTTAAGGGCATGAGTCAGTACGGAGCGTATGGACGGGCAAAAAGTGGACAAAGCTACGAAACGATTTTGCGAGCATATTACGGATCTGGTATCGAGATTCGTGACCACAACCCTGATGCCCAGATCGTGGTCGAGGGCTACGGCACGTATAGTTTAGAGGAGTATGCAAAGAGAATTTATGAAGTGCCAAATAGCTGGGGAGATGATGGAGGAATGGAAGCACTCAAGGCGCAGGCCATTGCCGCGAGAAGTTATGCCTTGGCAAGGGGGGGGTCGATTTGTGCAACCGAGGCATGTCAAGTATTTAAGCCAAGTCCAAAAGGTGGTAAATGGGAGGAGGCGGTTAATGAGACAAGGGGCAAAGTGGTTTATGCAAATGGCGCGCCATTTTCGACCTGGTATGCCTCGACATCTGGTGGGTATCAGGAATCATATACGGCAAATGGGCATAGTACTCCTGGCTTTTGGGACACGCCTTCTGGACAGTCGGGCTGGACAGGACAAGCATACGAAAAGGTGGCTAACTCGCCTTGGTTTTACAAAGCTTGGTACAAAACAAGATCGGGGGATGCATGTGGTAGGAGTCATCCATGGCTAACTAGTGAGGAAATGGCAGACATATTAAATGCTTGGCACGTGCTTTATCAAGGAGGAGGAGATAGTGGGCGGGTGACGCCTGAGTCGTCGTGCTGGGGGGGCAACCCATATACAAAGGCGGACTTGCAAGGAATTGGAGGGTTTAGCAGCGTGAGCGCAGTAAGCGTGTCTTATGGGAACAACGGAGTAACCGCAAACGTTACCTTTCAGACCAACAAAGGGGGCGTAAGCATCAATGGCAATGAGTTTTATAAGGCTTTTAACCTGAGGTCTCCGGCAAGAATTTCTCTCAAGAGCGGGCTATTTAATATTGAGAAAAAGTAATTTGCGCCTTGTGATAATATAGAGTTATGGTAAAAGAGCGCTTGTCTCTCAAGCAGATTAGAGAATTGGTGGGGAAACGAGGGCACGAATCGCTTCTTTCAAGCTTTGCTACATTTCCGACTAGGGTTTGCTTTGAGACACAAGATGACGGTGAAGGGGTTGTGCTCTTTCTTCGTCAGCACCCGATTGTGATGCTCCCGTGGATATTGATTGCCGTATTTTTACTCACCCTACCCTCGATTTTTATTTTTTTCCCTCCCTACGCCAGTTTGCCCATGAGCTACCAGGTGGTAATGAATCTAGCATGGCACATGTTCGTCTTGGGATATGCTCTAGCCAAGTTTATGGGTTGGTTTTTTAATATCTACATCGTGACTGACGAACGGATAGTTGACGTCGACTTTGCGAATATTTTTTTCCGCAAAGTCTCGACTGCCAAAATCGAGGAAATTCAAGATATTAACATTATTTCTTCTGGAGCCTTTGAGACGTTTTTTGGATATGGGAGCGTCCGGATTCAGACTGCGGCAGAGGTCCCCGAATTTGAGTTTTTGGCGGTGCCCAATCCTGACCAAGTTGGTAAAATATTGAATCAAGTAATCGATAGCGAAGAGCAAGAAAAGCTTGAGGGAAGGGTAAAGTAGATGGACAATATTTTTGTGATTTTTGAGAGCATTACCTTACTTTCGATTTGGAAGGCATTAATCCTCATGCTTTTGGGCCTTTATGTCGTGTTTGCGGGTCTGATGGCTAAGCAAATAAGCTCGATGATCCGTGCGGTGACAATGAAGGATGATGTTGTGATCCGCATCCTGGGAATTGGCAATTTTTTGCTTGCTATCTCGGTTTTTTTAATCGCCATGATGGCGCTTTAGAGTATGGGAAAACTGATAACCACAAAAATAGTTGGGACAGCTTCGCAAACTAAGTGGTCGCAAGCTCAAACAGTGCAATACCAAGAAGATCACCAAGTTTTGGTTGTTATTCAACTGTCCTGTCATGATGAGGCTGAGCTAATTGACCTTACGACAATTGGATCGGAGATACTTTTAGAAATTGAGGGCAAAGGAGCGGAGCTAGTAGAGAGTAATCTGGAGAGTGAAGTGAAAAAACTGATCGAGGAGATGCCGCCTGAGATCGCGGTCGAGATAATGGTGGGGGTGCAAAGAGAGGACAGCCTCTCTGTGTTTGGGAAAGGGAAGGTCGAGGCGCTCGTTGTGCGAGATGGGAAGATTGCAAGATTAAGGGATAGTTGGGGCGCGGGAGAGTGTGTCTTTGGCAGGTTGTTACCCGGGGATCGAGTACTCATTTCGAGCGCGATGTTTGTTGAGAATCTGGGAGAACAAAAGCTTGGCGAGATATTGATTAATGATCAAAGCCCAGCAGAGATGATGGCGCCATTAGTTCACACACAAGAAGACTCTAGTGGGGTTGCGGTAATAGTCGGAGAGGTGAAGGGACAAGACCAAAAGAAAAAGCTAGTTTTAGCAAGTTTTTTGAATCGGGAGCCAAGGATCAAGCTAAGCTCAAAAGAACCGAGAAAGATGAATCTCTGGATAGGCGGAGGAATCTTAGTTCTTTTGATCTTGATGATAGGTATCGGAGTTGTGAGACGAGCCAAGGTTGGAGCAGAGCGAGAGTACGCGGCTATTGAAAGTAGCGTAAATAGCAAGCTTTCTGAGGCGTCCTCGGCGGGTGATCTGAACCCAGAGCGAGCGAGGACGCTACTTGTTCAAGCAAGAGGCGAGGTGGATAGTTATCTGCTTCAGGATGTTCGTGAGGAATATAGACTTAAGGCTCAGGAGCTGATTAGGTTAATTGAGGAAACAGAGCAAAAGACTTTTAAAAAGAATGAGGTGGGTCTGAGTAGTATCCTTGAGCTTGACTCTCTACTTGACGGCCTGGTCGCGAAAAAGATGAAGAGTGACGGTCGAGGGAATCTGATCTTTTTGAGTGAAGACGGTGAGACGGCGGTATCAATGAACCTGAGGGATAGGTCTAGACAAGTGGTTGAGGCTGAGAGCGGGGAGAAGCTGATTGATGTGGCAACTACCGAGACCAAGGTTTTTGGCCTTATTGCAGCGGGAGTGAGCGAGATTGATTTTGAGGATGAATCGGTTGAGAGCAAAATTGAGGCAGATGAGTTTTGGAAAAGCCCAGCTGAGCTAGAAATGTTTGCCGGGAACGCTTATGTGTTTGACCGAGAGCAGAGTGAGATCTGGAAATACTCAACTCTGGGAGATGGAGAGTTTGCAGGTCGGGGGAGATGGCTTGCAGCCGGAATAACTCCTGACTTGTCCAACGTGGTCGATATGAAGATTAGCGGGGATATTTGGCTTTTGACTTCGACTGGCAAGCTAGAGCGGTATAGTCGTGGGGCGCCGGTTACTTTTTCGATGGAGGGATTCCCCTCTAGTACAGAAGCCAAGAGACTGAGCTCACCAACTGCCATGTTTGTGACGGAGAACGAGGTTTATGTGTTAGAGAATGGGGCTTCGCGAGTGGTTGTGTTTGGGGAGGACGGGAAGTATCAGTCTCAGTACACAAATACAGAGTTTGCGGGAGCGAGCGATATTGTGGTAGTTGATGATAAAGGATATGTGATTGTGGGGAATATGGTTAAGGAATTTGGGCTGTAGAAGTAATTTAAATCTTCTCGCACGTCTCAAACGCAAAATCGGTCTATCTCCGACTGGTGTCGTAGCGACCTAGACCTCGGCCTGCACGGCCTGCGGTGTTTTTGCAACTTGATCCGCGCGCGAAAGATATACAAGATATAATGTACTAATGATCGTGAATAAATGGGCAAAGAGTGAGTATCGGATATCTGACACGTGGGTGGCCGGGGTCATGCTCACGGGGGCTGAGGTTAAGAGTCTAAGAGAGGGGAGAGGGAGTCTGCGAGAGGGATACGCCAAGATGGTCAATCATGAGCTCTACCTACTCGGGGCGGATATCCCGAAATATAGCCATTATTCTGGCAAAGAATATGACTCTAAGAGGTCGAGGAAGCTACTTCTAAAAGCAAGCGAGATCCTCAAAATACAGAAGCAAATAGAGGGGAAGAATCTGACCTTGGTGCCGCTCCGGTTATTTTTTAAGGGGAGATGGGCTAAGTGTGAGATTGGAATAGGGCGAGGCAAGCGCGAGTGGGAGAAGAGAGCGGACTTAAAGGCGCGAGATATCAAGCGAGATCTAGCTAAGGCTGTGAAGAATACGGTTTAGAGCGAAGTATGGACATAAGCGGAAAAATGTGGAACCAATTTATCACCTGGCTAATGAAGTGGGGTGAGGAACTAGGGAAAAGGGTCGATGAAAACATATACCTGGTAAAACTATCACCCAGTTACTCACATGTAGGGGGATGATACTGTTTTTATAAATGTTTGATTTTCATAAAGAAACAGAGTATTTTTTTGATATGCCAACCCGATTTGATAATTTAGAGCTTGCAAGTATAGAAAAGTCTCGGATGCAGGTGTCATACAAAAATTTACTTCTAAGACGGAGAGGTATTCAATGTGAAGAATATAGAAGTGAAGGAGATGTTGGAAAGGGCTACGAATTAGTAGATTGGAGGAGACTATTTGGATCAGATGAGCCAGAGGCATACTTCGATATGGTAAACGATGTGGGATATGCGAGAGTTGATGTGTGGGGAAAAGTAGAGGGTGAGGCGGGGATGTTAGTAAAAACAACACTTTACACAATGGGGGAGGACGGAGATAAAAAAGGAAACGGGAGGGCGGGGATTGCGCAAATAAAGAAGATCTTGCAATATATGGCTGATAGGGCGCATGACCCTGTCACTTGGTTGATTGATCCAAACTTAGTTTCGAAAGAACATTTTGAAGAAGGTGGTGAATGTGAAAGAGTGAAAGATTCTAGTGAGCTAGTAGAGAGGTGGGATCGAGGCGGAAGCACAAGAAAGAGAACTGAAGCGGCTGTTGAAGATCTGGAAAATTATCCCCATTATATAATGAGATTCGACCCAAGAGATGAAGAGTTGGGTTTGAGTGAGGCAACAGAGAAGGGGCTGGATTTTGTTGTTGACAGACTCTTAATGTATAGCTACTAGACTTTAGTAAATACACTAAATTATTTGATGTATCGCAATTTGTGGAGACGGAGAGTATTGAACTCTCGTCCGCGAACCGTCTTTAACACCATCTACATACATAGATAAATTTATTGTTTAACCTCTGAACTATTAGGTAATTATCAAACCAAGATAATTCCGAGGATTGTCTTTTATATGGCCCTGATCGACAACATCAGAGTTATGTCTCGTGTGTGTTTCCACCCATATCTTTCCCACGAGCAAGTGGGATATGAATGCCATCAATTAAGCAGTGTATGCGTAATTGGCTGGAGCAAAGAAAGCGTCGATTTTGGCGAGCACGTTCTTAGCTGCTGTCTTCAAAGTGTTGACAGTTGTTTTTTTAACGTTGTTTTACGACTCATCTCGTCAAAGTCGGTATGCAGATGTTAAGGAGCTGGTACACGTCAAAGCAAGACGTCCCCAATCCGGATAATATACCACAATATCCGCCCTTTTTCAAACTTTCTAGTATATTGTGTGCTGTCCCGCCAGCACCGGCGGGCTCCTCTTTTGGTCGTGCGAAAAGAGGAGCACAGAAAAGCACGCTTCGTAGAGTCGCTATATTCTTTTCTTCATTGATTGCCTCGAGTCTATCTGGCCTGCACCTGTTCGGCCAGAAAAGTCTCGGCACAAGTAAAGTATTTATCAAAGAATATTTCACGCTCCTGGCTACGAAGAAGTCGGGACTCGGAGGACAAATGAATGAGAGTAATATGATAGTTATGAACATTTTGGACATGGTTTTTCCTAGGGTTTGCGTGGGATGCGGGACAGAGGGGTGGTATATTTGCGAGGATTGTGCGAAAAAGATAGTTAGGCCAGAGCCAATTTGTCCAATGTGCACAAAAAACAGTGTTGGTGGCTGGACTCACCCCAGGTGTCAGAGCAGGCACGGGATTGATCGGCTAATAGTAGGACTCGTGTATCCAGGAATTGTGCAGAACTGTCTCAAGAAGGTGAAGTACAAAAATGCCTGGGAGATCATCAGTTTTTTGTTTGATTTGTGGAGCGCCCGGGTATCAAGTTCCGCTACTGCGGAACTCCACCCGGGTGGTGTGGTTGTGGCCGTGCCAATGTGGAAGCAGAAGGAGCGGGAGCGAGGATTTAACCAGGCTGAGCTAATCGCCAAGCTACTGGGCAAGAATTACAAGGTACGGAACCTTGTAATTCTTGAGCGGGTGAGGGAGACCAAGCCAATGTATGGACTGACGAAAAAACAAAGGCTTGAGAATGTTGGGGGCGCTTTTAGAATAATCAATAATCAAATTTCAATAATCAAACAAAAAAGAGCAATACTGGTAGATGATGTCTGGACTACGGGATCGACAATGCGAGAGTGCGCTAGAGCTCTCAAGCGAGCCGGGGCAGCCGAGGTATGGGGAGTGACCCTAGCTCGTTAGTTATCTGAGGGGTACATGCCCGCGTACTGTTCTTGCAGTTTTTGATAATCAATCTGACCATCTTGACCGGTCGCCTCTTGCAAGATCGCTGTTGGATCAAGGAAGGTAACATCTGCAGGAGGGGCGAATTCTGAATCATCGACGCTGCCTGAGGTACAGTTGATAGTGTAGCCTTCTTCTTGAAGATCCTGATAATCGCTCTCAGATTCAAAGGTGGGGACACCGGTCTCGGCGCGATAATCCTCGAGCTTGTCCTCGGCTTCGTCTATCTCCTCTGGGGTCGGGATTGCCATTTTGGATCCCTGAGCTTGACCCTCTGCCCAGATGTAGAGATAGCGCTCGTCATTGATCATGTAGGACATGGTGGATTTGCCCTCGACCATAGTCTTGATATTCGCGCGCATTTTTTTGCCTTTGATGAGGTATTCCATGTAGTCCTCGCCCTTTGTGAGGGTACAGCGCGCGGGCTTGCCTGATTCGATGGCTTTGGCAAACTCTTTGGCTTCACCGATGATTTGGCTTTCAGTTTGAAGACCAGGTGACCCTGCGCGAGACTGGAGGAAATAATAGCCTCCGGCGAGGACGGCAAGGATAACGAGGGCGGGAACGAGTTTTTTGTTCATATAACTCCTTATGAGTTAAGCTGATAAATAATTAAGGTCGTAACCATGGTTAAGAGTCCTCCCCAGATGATGTCGGCAAGAGCCATCGTCCAGGGATAGTTTTTGAGAATGGCGAGGTTGGTCAGATCATATGTCGAGTAGGCGGCGACGCCGAAGATAAATGATTGAAGAGCGAGTGTTTGAGGGCCTATTTTTTGAGTGAGTCCTGGCATGATGATGAGATAAATAAGTGAGGCGAGATAGATGACATAGAAAAGGAGCGCGGCCCAGAGGTTGGGAGAGGGGGCGAGGAGGTGGGGTGTTGCCCGTTTCATCCAGGGCGAGGCTACTTGGGTGATCCAGACTAGATCGATTGCGAGAAAGGCGACGAATGACTCAATGAGGAGTTTGAGGAACATGGATAAATTGTAACAAATTTGTGGTCTATAAATCACTAATAGTTTTGGCCAGGATTTGCGAAAATCCTTCTCCTTGCCAATCTTTAACCCAGTGCTTGGTTGCCTGGAATAAATGAGTATGGTCACCATTAATTTCTAGAACACACGCCATTTCCTCGATAGTTGAGGAAATTTGCGCACCACCTGATCGTAGTTCGGGATAGAGGCTAAGCATGGTTGTTCTATATAGGAGTATCAAAAGATTGTGTAGTACGCATAATGGATCTGGAAGCTCGTAGACATCTTTGAAGTACGTAGAAGTTGTTAGTTCAGAGATCACCTGCTTATATATTTTTTTATCTTCCATGAGCTCACTTATTATGTGCTGGTAGCTTGGCAACGGCACTTCAAATATACTTAACAGGTGGCGAGTATTGTCGAGAATTGTGACTGGTAGCGAGTGGTAATTTCCGGTGTGCTGACCCGCATTGTATGCGTTGATTGCTGATTGAACTTCACTTATATAAGTATCGATTAGTTGTGGATTGTTGTTAATTGCTTTGAGCACGCTTCCAATCGGTATTTTTCTTGAGAATTCGGATTCTATTGTGGTGATGATCCAGTCAGTAAGCTTTATCACGGTTGACACGTCTTATTAGTTATATTTGTTTTGCCACCAGGTTTTGATAAATGGTAGTGAGAGGCCACTGAGCAAGAAGCCGAGCGTGGGAACAATGGCGTTAACTATTGGATTCTCGACTTTGATAGTCACAAAGAATATGAGGATAGTGAGATAGGTGAGAATGGCGATCGAGATTTTGCGGGTGAGACTAGTTTCCCAGGCCTTGTCTTTTTCGACGCGCTGATTGCGAGCTTTGATTGAATTGATTTCTTTTTGGAGACTAGAGAGGGTTGGGTTTTTCATAGCGGCGGGGTGTTGTTTGCAGTGTTATAACTTATATTAAATCAACATATGTTGAGAGTTTGGATTTGAGTAACTTAGATCCAGCTATGTGAGCTGGCAATGTTTTTGTAGGTAGCTGATCAGGAGAGTAAAATTCCCACCCTTCACACTTATCTGGTTCCATCGTTCTGATATCACCAATATACTTATTACAGACAAACCCAAAGTGAATAAAGTTATATCCCTCTTGTAGCTCTCTGATAACTCCGATGTATTTGAGATCAATGGCTTCTACACCAATTTCTTCGAGTAATTCGCGTTTTGCAGAATCTATCAGTGATTCTGTTAGCTTGAGTCTACCACCAGGGAAACCATAAAAACTAGATTTATAGGCGTTTTTCCTTTTGCCAAGCAAAACTCTATTGTTTTGTATCAGAATGACAAAAACGCCGAGACGTTCTGGTTCTTGTTTCATAATTTGATTATAAATGCGGAGACGATGGGACTCGAACCCATGAGACTCTTGCGAGTCGCAGGTTAGCAACCTGCTGCCATACCACTAGGCGACGTCTCCAGATGAGGGAATTATAACACCTGATAATTAATGAGAGCCGGCAAGGACGGGATTTTTGGCGGCAAGGACGAGGATTTTTTTGAGCGACTCGAGATTAAGATCTTCAATCTTTTTGAACCTGATACAGCTTTTGCCAACACTGACCTTGCCGAGCTCGCTTTTGTACTTTTCGGCGAGATATTCTCCTTCGACTACTGAGCAGACATAGAGGCTGATGTAGTTTTTTTGATTTGCGAGCGCGACTACTGGCCAGGAAATAGGCTCTTTTTTGTAGTTGACGTAGGGGAATGAGCCATAGCCGAGCATGTTGTAGGCAAAGTGGGGCGTGAGAGCGGGGACAACCTTCTGAATATAGTCGTGGAGGAAGTTGATCGTATTTTTGCGATCTTTGGGAACTCCAGCGAGGTAGGACTCGACTGAGCTCGCAATAGTTTTTTTTGAACATGTTCATACGTGGCGGGAGAGGCGGGATTCGAACCCACAAGCCCTTGCGGGCGGCAGTTTAGTAAACTGCTACTGTACCATTGAGTCACTCTCCCAGAGGTCATGATGATTATATCATCTGAGTTTCTTAAGCAGTCGTTCGTTAGAACTACCGAACACCTCTAGATATTTTCTTGATTCGACTTGCGAATATAGCCAGATCTTTCTGGGCACTTTGTTGTTTGGATGAAACCCATTATTTTTTAAAGTTTGATAGACAAAATCTAAAAGAGGTTGGGAGGCGTTGGTAAAGTTAGTTTTAGGATAAACATACGATCTTCCATTAATTGTGTATTCATTGGTAAAAATGCCCCCATCTGTGTCCATTAGTCCACGTAAACACCAGCGCGATAATTCTGGATTTACTTGTATCCACTCTGGTACGGCGACTTGTTGCCTTACTTTGTCACCTATTTTCATGCCCGAACTCACTAGAAAATCGATCACGTCTTTTCCACTAAGGTAAATATTAATTGCATTAAAAGATTTTTCTTTGAAACAACTTGGCGAATATCCAAACAATTGTGATATTAGCTGGACTACATACCCTAGATATTGTTTATCTGCAATGGAATTAAGAGTGATACAGAGTTGTCCATTGCTCCCAATATGTCCATCTCCCAGCATAATTCCGATAAATTCGGCGAAGTATGGATTATCCTTGGAAGGATAGATAAATTTTTTGCGAACCTTACACCCTAGTAGGCGATAATATTCAGGATTTTTCTTACGAGCAACTTGCGAATTGTGTCCACCTCTAGCCCGGTCTTCTACTTGCAAGGTACAGCCATATTTCTGTTGTTTTAAGTATCCCGCTTTCGATGAGCCCCAATTCTCTGATTTTGTTTCTATAATCGGCGGTAGCTCAACAGCGGTATATTTTGAGAGAAGTTGGAGCTTTTCTAAGTTTGGAAGCAACTTCTCTCGTCGCCAGTCGTTAAGAGTGTGGCGGTCGACGGAAATTATCTTAGCTAGCTGTGGTAATGACAATCCAGTATTATTTTTACAGTTTTCTAAAAATTCATCTAACTGACCTTTTCCAAACACTACTCTTGTCATAATTTAATACTAATAAAACCCGAATATGATGTCAAGAACATGTACAATAGGGGCATGCAGAGCGCGAAAATTGGGAAACATGAGATTTGGTACGAAAATCCCGAGGAATTCCGTGAGCTAAAAAAGGAGATTTTTGGGCAAAACTGTTACTATGCTGAGTTTGAAAATGAGACTCCGCTTATCATTGACGCCGGCGCCCATATTGGGATGGCCACAATCTATTGGAAAAATCTATATCCTGGCGCAAAAATAATTGCGATCGAGCCCTTGCCGGCCAACTTGGAACTACTCACGAAAAATCTTTACGAAAATCAGCTCACGGACGTAGAAATAATCGAGGCTGCACTCGCTCCAAAAAGCGGAGAAGTAGTGATCCACGAGCCAAACGGCGAGGACAGCTGGAAATCGGGAGCAGGAATAATCCCAAAAGGATGGAGGGGAGTTCAGGCGAGTCAGGAAATAAAGGCAAAGGCCATAGGGGTCGTCGATATGCTAAACCAAAAAATTGACCTACTTAAACTAGATATCGAGGGAATGGAGTATGAGGTAGTTAGGGCGGCGGGCGAGAAAATTAGAGCTGCAAAGCAAATCATAATCGAAGTTCACCCACGTCAAGGTAACCGGTTACTAGACATAGAGAAAAACCTGATTAAATACGGGTTTGAGCTTGAGACCACAAGAGACGAGAGCCAGATTGGCAAGGGCCTCGTGGTTATACGCGCCGTGCTAAAGTAGAGCTATACAAGTTAATAGATAAGGAGGGCGCAGAGATGAAGTGGCAGATGATGTTTGACCGAGTTTCGACGAGCGGGGATATAAAAGACAAGATAGTGAAAAAATTTTCTGGAATTGAGAAATATTTGGGAAGAATGAAGGATAAGTTAGACCAGGGGTTTGTGACTTTGTCGCGAGGCGAGCGGTGGGGATACAAAGTAAAGACGATCCTCAGGATGCCGGGAAAAGAGATTGTTGCTGAGGGGAGAGACAAGACGCTCTTGTCTGCAATTGATCAAGCGTATTCCAAGATAGCACGCGAGGCGAGAAAGCACGCTGAGCGAATAAAGGACAGAAGGGCGCGAAAGTAGTCTATTATAGAGGCATGGGAAAGAGTGAAGGGATTAAGAAACTAACTAACGAGTTTGGGAAAATTACGATTGCCGCGCTCGACCATCGCGGATCCCTGAAAGCATCTTTGCACCCAGAAAACCCAGAAAAAACTCGTGACAAAGAAATATTAGAGTGGAAGAAGCGGATGGTTGAGCTATTTCGCGACGACGTGTCAGGGCTACTGATTGACCCAATTTATGGCAAAAAAATAGTTAATAAGCGCGATCAAAATGGCTGGATGCTCTCGATGGAGCAGACAGGGTATAGAGGCAATAAGCAAGCTAGAAAAACAGAACTACTCTCGAACTGGAGCGTCAAAAAAGCCAAGAAAATGGGGGCGATCGCGGTCAAGCTTCTTCTGTACTATGATCCAGAGAATAAAGAGCTAGCGCGAGAGCAAAGAGCGATTGCCGGGAAAGTTGCAGAGGACTGCATAGATGAGGACATGGTGTTTCTGCTTGAGCCCTTGAGTTACAAAATAGAGGGTAAACGAGACGAAGAGGTTCTCAATATTGCACGTGAGCTAAAGGATATCAAGGCCGATATTTTTAAGTTTGAGTATCCAGGTAACAGGGAGGCGTGCGAGAAAATCACCGAAATGATCAAGGCTCCGTGGGTACTACTCTCGGCAGGAATGCCGTACTCGAAGTACAAAAAAGCTTTAAGAATTGCGATCGAGAGCGGGGCCAGCGGGTTTGCGGTGGGGAGAGCGGTGTGGCAGGAATTTGGTGATTATCCCAAGGGCCGTGCGCGCGAGCGGTACTTGAATAGCGTTGCCAAGACTAGGATGAAGGAGCTGGTTGAAATTGTTAACCAAAAACAAGAGAAGTTGCCAATAATTGAGCGCTCAGAGGTTAAGGGAAAAAAGATAGTTGTGAGAGTGGACTGGAATGTGAACATAGGTCAGGCTATGCAGATAGTTGACGACACGAGAATCACGAGAACTGTGCCGACTATCAAGTGGTTACTTGAGCAGGGGGCAAAGAAGGTGGTGCTGTTGAGTCATTTAGGGAAAGCTGAGGAGAAACGGAGTCTCGAGTCAGTTGTAAAATATGCAGAGGGACTGATTGGTGAGAAAATAGCGTTTTGCCGGAGCATAGAGGCATGCCGCGAGAGTACAGCCCGCATCGCGATGCTTGAAAACCTTAGGTTTTGGGATGGAGAAGAGAAGAATGATCCTGAGTTTGCACATGAGCTTGCTCGCCTAGGCGAGATTTATGTAAACGAGGCGTTTGGAGAAAGTCATCGCAGGGCGGCGAGCATTGTGGGGATAGCCAAGTACTTGCCATCATATGCAGGGATTTGGCTGCAAGAAGAAGTGGAGACGATCTCTAGACTAAATCACAATCCAAGATCCCCATATGTGGTGATTATGGGAGGTGCTAAAGTCGAGGACAAGCTCGCCTTAATTAAAAAGCTGGCTCAAGAGGCGGACATCATCCTTTTAGGAGGGAAGTTGGCAAACGATTATGCAAAAAACCGTTTGAATATCAAGGAAAAAGCCAAGATATATTTGCCGAGCGAGGGCGACGAGCTTTTGGATATTGGTAAAAAAACGCAAAAAATCTATGCCAAGATTATCAATCGTGCCAAGACTATTGTTTGGAACGGTCCCATGGGGAAGGTAGAGGACGCGCGATATAGAGCCGGAACAATAGCAGTCTACGAGGCAATAGTAAAAAACAAAAAAGCTTACAGCGTGGTTGGAGGAGGAGACACGCTCTCCTCAATATCAAAAGAGCAGCATCTGACGAGAATTGATCATGTCTCGACCGGAGGGGGGGCGATGCTTGCCCTACTTGAGTCTGGGGAGTTGCCCGGGATTGCCGCTCTGAGGGATTCCAATAGGGTCTGATACAATCCTGATATGCGATTGGTAGTGTTTGATGTGGAGACGAAGAAATCTTTTGACGAAGTAGGTGGATACTATCCAGAAAAGCTTGGCGTATCGGTTTCTGGGGTATGGTGGGGCACTCCTGGCGAGAAAGGGGAGCTTAAGGCGTTTCGTGAAGAAGAGTTCCCTGAGATGTTTAAGATATTTGAGGGCGCTGAGCGGATAGTCGGGTTTAACAGCATTAACTTTGACTTGCCAGCATTAGCGAGCTATTATGTTGGCGATCTTTTAAAGCTCCCAAACTTTGATATATTGGCCGAAGTTGAGAAGGTTGCGGGACATAGAGTAAAACTAGATTCTTTGACGAGTGAGACCCTGGGTACTCAAAAGGGAGGTAATGGACTTGATGCAATTACTTATTATCACGAGGGAGATTGGGAGAAGCTCACCAAATATTGTTTGCAAGATGTTGAGATTACTCGCGACCTTTACCTCTACGGCCTCAAAGAGGGACAGCTCAAGTTTAGGAATAAATGGAACGAGCTGGTTGTGATCCCAGTTGATTTTAGTGATCAGAAAAATAATGGTTCTGCCGTGCAAGCAACCTTGTTTTAGGCTAGAATAGCCAGACAATTTCGGAGCAAAAAAATATGAATCTACTAACAACAACTAACCTAGTGGCCAAAGTCGAGAATAAGCGAGTTTTGAATGGCCTTACTCTCAAAGTTAACGCTGGCGAGGTGGTTGCACTAATGGGCGCTAATGGGAGTGGCAAGACCTCTCTAGCTCAAGTGATTATGGGGAATACGAAATACGAGATTCTAAATCTGAAACAAGCGAAGATTATGTTTGAGGGCAAGAATTTGCTCCGAATGAGCCC
>CAZDRB010000009.1:0-19513 GCA_964507925.1 uncultured Pseudomonadales bacterium | reverse complement strand
GAGGATCAGGCTCTCGAGCACATAAAGTCCTACAAAGGCGCGGGTAGGAGGCAGGAATCTCATGGCGAACACGAGGGTAGGCTCCTTTATGATGACTACGCTCATCATCCGGGAGAGGTCGCAGTCACGATCAAGTCGTTCAAAGAAGCATTCCCAGATCGACGCTTACTAGTTGCGTTTGAGTCGCATACATATTCTCGCACCGAGGCCTTATTAACCGAATTTGCAAAAGCCCTAACTAATGCCGATCTCACTTTTATTATGCCGATTTTTGAGTCGGCCCGGGAAAAAGGAGAAACTCACACGGTTACAACCGAGTCATTCGCCAAGCTCATTCCAGGGGCAGTTCCTCTGACCTGGGACAATGCAGCGGGCATTATCTGGTCTAGTTCTAGGCCTGGAGATCTCATTCTTACTATGGGTGCAGGCTTTGTCTACAAACTTCACCAGGATTTTAAGCTAAAATAAGACCATGAACTACAGTTTTTTGATCCAGGCACTAGGCAAGGATCGCCTGAAATTTGACGAACCACTCGCCAAACACACGTACTTCAAGCTCGGAGGTCCAACAGACTTGCTCTACGAAGCCACAACCAGCGAGGAACTTCTTGGTGCTGTTCAGACAGCTATTCTTTACAAGGTTCCGTACCTTGTAATCGGCGGAGGTTCAAACATTCTTGTGCAAGACACAGGTTTTCGCGGTTTAGTCATCAAAAACAAATCCGCCTCCATAGGGCTCAAGGGATTTGCCGGAGGAGTTGAACAAGGCAAGCTAGACCTCAAGGAGGCAATCGTTCAGGCAGATTCAGGAGTACCTGCAAACCTCTTGATTCGCTACACGCTTGACCAAGGTCTCGCTGGCCTCGAGCACATGCTTGGGCTGCCTGGTACAGTGGGGGGGGCTATCTATAATAACTCCCATCACGTGGGTAGACTATTTGGCGAGCACGTAATCGAGGTCGAAGCCATTGATCTTATGGGCAACATCAAAAAATACACCCAAAAAGATCTCAAATTCGCCTATGACTACAGTATTTTTCACAAAACCAAAGAAACTATCCTAACCGCTTCTTTTCAGCTTAAAAGAGGTGACAAGGATGCGCTTTGGGAGATTGCAAACGCCGCCGTCAAAAGACGCGCCACAACTCAACCACTTGGTATACCAAGCTCTGGATGTATGTTCAAAAACATCCCCCTCGCCGACGCCATGAGACTCGGGACTCCCGACACAACACAGTCTGTTGGATACCTTCTTGACAAGGCTGGTCTCAAGGGTACTCGTGTCGGAGGAGCTTCGATCTCCGAGGTTCACGCCAACTTTATCGTCAATGACGGGACAGCCACAAGCGCCGATGTCCTCGAGCTTGTCAAGATGATAAAAGAAAAAGTCAAACAAACCTACGGCGTCAATCTGGAAGAAGAAGTTATTCTAATATAAGGGGGGGCACATGTCGTCACCTGCATCATCAGAAATTAAGGGTGAAAAATCCCCAGAGTTAACATATGTAATTCAAGACGGGATTACTCAAGATCAAATCAATCAATTAATTGCGTATACACAAGATAAGGATGATATCGGTATTGCACAAAATACATCTGATTGGAAGTGCGGAGCGGGACGATTTGCGAGTAAAGAAAATTTTAACAACTGGCTCAAAAAAGGAAGAAGTGTTTTTACTTTAGTCAGTAATACAGGAAAGCTGGTCGGTATTGTCTGGTTTGGCACAGAAGACATACCCACAAAAGGGAACACGTTTATTCCTGATTTTGACCCAAAATTGTACGGCATTACATATGCGATTCGCCTGTACGATGAAGCTAGGGGAAAAGGTCTGGCAATTCCCTATACGAGAGCAGCGCTCACTAGATTTAGGTCTACTCAAGAATACGCCTCAACTCCAAATCAGGGTGTTTGGTTAGAAACAAATGCTGACAACGTGCCTGCAATCTCTGCCTATGAAAAATTAGGTTGTCACAAAGTGTCGAGGACCACTGCCAACGGTCGTATTTTGATGGTTTTCCCTGATTAGTCTAAACCTGGTGTTTTGACCTTTACTCAGCTACAATTCTCACCATGACATCATTTCGCATCCAAGGTGGAACCCCGCTCAAGGGAGCAGTCAGGCTAGGAGGCGCCAAAAATGCCTCGTTCAAGCTCATGATCGCAGCCGCTTGCGGGGAGGGCGAATCACGCCTTCTTAACATGAGTAGTATCGGGGATGTTGAGGTTACCTACAAAACACTTGAGGCAATCGGAGTCAAGTGCTCAAGGCCTGGGGACAACACCGTTTATATCGTCGGCAACGGCCTCACGACCGACACAATCCCCCATTTTACCGGCGAAAAAACTCGGGCAGCCACTCTTTTTGCTGGACTGTTGCTAAACAAAAAAGGTCGAGCCATTATTCCATTGCCGGGAGGATGTGCGCTTGGTGAGCGTCCGATCGAGCGCCATCTCGAGGGTTTTCGCGCCATGGGGGCTGAGGTTCTCTGTAACGACCAGGGAATAGAAATGTCAGCACCAAAAGGACTACAAGGGGCGACCTATCGCTTTGACAAAAAGTCCCACACTGGCACCGAAGCCTTGATTATCGCTGCCGTTCTCGCTCGTGGACAAACTGTCCTGCAAAACGCCGCACTAGAGCCAGAAATAGACGATCTCATCGAGTTTTTTAACAAAATGGGAGCACACGTCGAAAGAACAGGGGGCGAGATTGTGATCAACGGGGTAGACAAACTTCACGGCGCAACTCATCAGGTCATGCCTGACCGTAACGAGGCCGTCTCCTACGCAACTATGGCTATCGTAACCAAGGGTGACATCATAGTCGAAGGAGCAATCCCCCACGACCTTACGGCATTCCTAAACAAGCTCGATGAGATCGGAGGCAAATACGAGATTGGTAACTACGGCATTAGATTCTTCTACGATGCCCCACTCAAGCCCTCGGATCTCACCACGGCTCCTGAGCCAGGCTTTATGACAGATTGGCAGCCACTCTGGACAACCATGATGACCCAGGCTGAGGGCGAATCTAGAGTGATCGAGGCGGTGACTCAGCATCGCCTTGCCTTTACTGAACAACTTAACAAAATGGGCGCCAAGATCAAATACTTTGATCCCGAGCCCAAAAACCCCCAAGAGTTCTACGAATTTAACTATCCAGAGACGGTGAGCTACCCCCACGCGGTGTCAATCTCGGGCCCAACTCCTCTCAAGGGCACGAGCATGGTCGTTCCTGACCTTCGAGGCGGAGCAACGCTTGTCATGGCCGCAATCATGGCCAAAGGGGAGTCCGTAATAGATAATATCGAGCTCATCGACCGCGGCTACGAAAAATTTGATGAGCGTCTCCGCAATCTCTCGGCAAATATTCAAAGGCTCTAACTCGCTCCCATACTTTATACTCCATACCTCATACTGTATACTCAAGGCATGAAGAAGCACACGATCTCATTTCGTCACGCCTTTTCTGGACTTTGGGTCGCCCTTATCTCTCAGCTAAACTTACGTATTCACGTAATCCTCGGGAGCATGGCCATCTTGCTCGCAACCTATCTGCAAGTCCCTATCTCCGAACTCCTTGTTCTTATCTTAACTATTTTAATCGTCATCGTCGTCGAGTTAGTTAATACCGCAATCGAGTTTGCCTGCAACGCTGTCACACTCGAAAATAACTCATTTATCAAAAACGCCAATGACGTCTCAGCTGGAGCTGTTCTGATCTCGGCGATATTTGCAGTCTTGATTGGTTTTATTATCTTTGTGCCAAAATTACTATCAACTATTAACTATTAACTATACTTATGAACAACTTACTCGGCTTTCTCCTATTTTCTTTCACCATCAACGCCGCCTTAATCGTTCCCTTTATCAATCTCCTCTATAGCCTCAAGTTCCAGCGTCCACACCGCACAACTTCCGATTTTATGGGGACTGTGAACTCAGTTTTCAACAAACTTCACAAGAAAAAAGCTGGAACTCCAGTCGGTGGCGGCCTCTTAATAATTATCTCAACTACGATCCTCTTCACTCTGGTCATGGCAATGCTCCGCCTAGTTGGGGCAGACATCAAAAGTGTCTATAACTATCGGGGTGAAATTAACGTCCTCTTCACTACCTTCATTTTGTATGGCCTTCTTGGGCTCTACGATGACATTATCAAGTTCTTTGGCAAATCCACTCACTTAGTCGGAGTCTCATGGAAATTTAAACTCATAGCGCAGCTCGTGATCGGTCTTGGGATCGGCTATTATCTTTTCCGCTCACTTGGCATCAGCATCATCAATGTTCCGTACTTTGGCGTCATCGACATGGGTTGGTACTTTGTACCCTTCGCCTCGCTTGTCATCACAGCCTTTAGTAACGCCGTCAACGTGACGGATGGTCTCGATGGACTAGCAGGGGGACTTCTTATGATTACCCTGTTTGCCCTCATTATCCTTGCAACCTCGATTCTTGATACTCCGATCACGCTCTTTATTGCCCTCTGGCTAGGTGGGATCCTCGCCTTTCTTTACTTTAATACTTATCCCGCGAGGATTACGCTTGGAGATGTTGGCGCTCTCTCATTTGGTGCAACTCTCGCCGTGATTGGCCTTATGCTTGGCAAGATTATTGCCGTCACAATCATCGGCGGCTTATTTGTTCTGGAAATTGGCTCGAGCTCACTTCAAATGTTTGGCAAAAAATTCCTAGGAAGAAGACTTCTGCCACTCTCACCCTTTCATCTCTGGCTTCAATCTATCGGCTGGGAAGAGCCAAAAATCGTGACTCGAGCCTGGTTAGGAGGGATTATCTTGGCGCTGTTTGGTTTGTGGTTAGCGTATCTCTAAATATGCACACGTCTCCCATTATCGTTTTTGATTCAGGCCGAGGCGGGGAAAGTATTTACAATCCGCTCAAAAAACTGTTACCACAAAAAAAGATTGTCTATCAAAATGATTCAGATAACTTTCCCTACGGCCACAAAACAACTCAATGGATCCAAGAGCGTCTGCAAAGCATTGCCAAAGAATTTGCACAATCTGACCCAGAGCTAGTTATTCTTGCCTGCAATAGCGCAACCACAAACGCGATCGAGATCGTTAGACGCGAGTTAAAGTGTCCTGTAATCGGAGTTGAGCCCGTAATCAGGCCTCTCTCAAAACATGCTCGTGCGGTGGCTCTCATGACTCAAGCCTCCGCTTCGTCGATAACTACCAAGTCCTTGCTCAAAAAATATGGTAGCCATGTTCAAGTCTACGTCCCAGAAAACTTAGCCGAAGCGATCGAGTACAACGATGATGATCAAGTGAAAACTGAAATATCAAAGATAAGAAGCTTCGTGAAAAAAAATCAAATCACAGCTGTCGGGATCTCCTGCACTCACTATTCACTTATTCTAGATAAGCTCAAAAATGCCCTACAGGGCATTGAGTTCATCGATCCGTCTGACGCGGTGGTAGCCCAGGCTATTAGAATGTTAAGATAAAGATATGAAAAATTTTCGGGATCAAGTAAAAGGCAAAAACATCCTTATCTTTGGACTAGGAATTCAAGGTGGTGGAGAGGGAGATCGCAACTGGCTGATCAAGGAAGGGGCAATAGTTCGAGTTTCAGACGCTAATTCAGCGCTCTCAGATGAGGGACAAACAGCTGAACAAATAGATTGGGCGGAGATTATTATCAAAAACCCAGGTGTCCCAGATAATCACGAACTCATTTTAAGAGCCAAAGCACAAGGAAAATTAGTTTTAACGAGTATTGCCGTCTATGTCCAAAATTCTGCCCTGACGACGATTGGCGTGACTGGCACTCGGGGCAAATCAACTGTCACCGCCCTAATTGCTAAGCTGCTCGAAAAAGCCTACCCTACCCAGGTCTTGGTGGGAGGTAATGTTCCAGGCACCTCAGGTCTTAAGCTATTTGACCTCGAGAAAGACAAAAAATACGCAGTCTTAGAGCTTTCCTCATTTCAGCTCCACAATTTTCATGATCTCAAGGTTAGCCCAAACATCGCGATCGTGACGAATCTCTATCCCGATCATCTCAATAGATATAAAAATATGGATGAATACCGCCAGGACAAAGAGGCAATCGTTAAATATCAATCTTCAAGCGATCTAAAAATAATCAACCGCGATAATCCTGACGCAGTCTTGATTGGCAAACAGGGAGACGGAAAACTTCTTAGTTTTTCGGCTCAAGGACTTGAGCTCAGCTCATCACTTCCGGGAGAACATAATCGAGAAAATCTTGCAGCCATGGTTGCTCTTGCCAATGCTCTCAATATCGATCACTCGCTCTGCCAGGCGGTCGCAAATGAGTTTTCTGGCTTGCCATTCCGCCTAGAGACTAGGCGCGTGCATAATGGCATAACCTATATCAATGACACTACCTCGACCACCCCGGTTGCAACCATCAAAGCAATCGAGGCACTAACTAACCCCACAATTTTAATTTGCGGTGGTGCTCCAAAAAACTTGCCAACCGACGAACTCGTAGAAAAAATTAGCTCAAGCAAAGAAGTAAAGCATATAGTAATTCTTGGGTCAAAAGGCATTCCAGAATTTGTGTCACGACTAAAAGAGCTTGCAGGGGACAAAGTACTAGGCCAACACGACAATCTAGAATCCGCCCTCAGAGAGGCAAAGGGACATGCAGGTCCTGGATGGAACGTACTTCTCTCGCCGGGCTTTGCCTCATTTGATTTGTTCAAAAACGAATTTGATCGAGGCGAGCAGTTTAACGAGCTAGTGCGTGCCCTATGAAAAAGTTTCACGTCTCACTTTCCACGAGAGTAATAATTATGACCATTATTCTTCTCGGGTTTGGGCTCATCATGATCTATAGCGCCTCAGTATCTGAGGGCGCACGTGACTTTGGCAACAAATGGCACTTTGTACTCTTACAGCTCAAGTGGGCAGGTGCCGGCCTCTTTGGAATGTTAGTCACGAGCTTTGTACCCCCACGTATCTGGCAAAAATACGCCCCAGCCCTTCTTGTCTTTGGCCTTTTCTTGCTCCTACTTGTCGCCATTCCCGGGATCGGAACCAAGGTACAGGGGGCAAGGCGTTGGTTAGTCCTACCTGGATTTACTCTCCAACCATCTGAGCTAATTAAGTTTATCGAGATTATCTATCTCTCGTCTTGGCTTCATGCCAGAAAAGTAACGCTGGCTCAGTTCGGGGTCTTTATCGCCTTTCTTGCCGGCCTGATCATGCTCCAGCCTGATATGGGGACTACTTTAGTGGTCGTGACCCTTGCCGTCTCGATGTATTTTCTTGCCGGCTATCCGCTCAAAAACCTACTCTTGATCGCAGGCGTTGGTATCCTCGTCGGAACTATTCTGATTGCAGTCTCACCCTACAGATTAGCTCGCGTCAAGACTTATCTCGATCCACTCCACGACACAGAGGGTAGCTCCTACCATATGCAGCAGATCTTACTCTCCCTTGGATCTGGGGGAATTTCTGGGCTGGGTGTTGGTAGATCCAGGCAAAAATACGCCTATCTTCCTGAGGCGACCACCGACTCAATCTTTGCCGTTGTAGGCGAGGAGCTAGGATTTATTGGGGGCGTGATCCTAATTTTGTCCTTTCTTTATTATCTCTCCTTAATCTTCAAGATCTCAGCCTCAGCCAGGAACAAACACGAATCAACCCTTGTTGGAGGGGTTGGAGCTTGGATCGGACTACAAGTTTGTCTTAACCTCGCGGCCATGGTTGCGCTCACTCCTCTGACAGGCGTGCCCTTGCCTCTAGTTTCGTATGGAGGCTCGGCGCTCATTACAATACTTGCCGGAGTTGGGCTGGTCTTGGGAGTTGCTCGCTACCAGAAAACTTAGAGCGCTTAAGTGTAAAATTGACATACGCTATGAAAAAAATTGTCTTGACCGGAGGACACCACAACTCCGCACTTGTAGTTGCAAAAGAGCTTGAGTCGCGCGGCGCTCAGGTCATCTGGATCGGGCATCGCTATATCGGCAAGAATAATCATAATCCCTCTGCCGAATATCAGGAGGTAGTAGCTTCAAAAATCAAGTTTATCGAGCTTAAGGCGGGCAAGATAGACAAGGAGTTAAATCTCAAAAACTATCTACGCATCCCTCTTGGTTTTTGGCGAGCCTGGAAATATCTCCGGGCGATCAAACCAGACGCGGTCCTTAGCTTTGGTGGATACCTCGGCATGACCGTTGCGGCACCTGCTTGGATTTTGCGAATTCCGGTTTACCTGCACGAGCAAACACTTTATCCCGGCAAAGCCAATAGAGTAAGCTCGTTTTTTGCCAGGCACATTTACTTGACCTGGCCCGATACCAAAACCACATTTAAAGGAAAGAAGGTGGAACTAGTGGGATTGCCGCTCCGCTCTTCAATTCTAGATTCTTCACCCAAGAAGATTTTTAACAACTCTCGCCCCACAATTCTCGTCATGGGCGGCAAGCAGGGTTCGCACCTCATCAATACAGAGATATTTAATGTCCTTATCGAGCTCCTTGGCAAATACAACCTTATTCACCAGACCGGCACAAGCTCAGCTACCAAAGACTATGACGTTGCCCTCTCTCAAAAGAACTCTCTGCCCAAAGAACTCTCAGACAATTATCTCCCAGAGGGCTATATCAACGAACAAGATATTGGCGCCTACTACGCCTCCGCTGACCTCGTAATTTCTCGCGCAGGGGGGCACACTGCCTACGAGCTAGGAGTGCTTGGCAAAAAATCCATTCTTATCCCTTTCCCGCACACAACCGGAGCAGAACAACTCCTTCAGGCTAACCTCCTCGAGAAACAGGGAATTGGCGTAGTTATAGAGGAGAAGGAGCTAAACAAGGAGACTCTTTTGCGGTCAATCCAAGAGGTGCTTAGCGCTCCCAAACCTGCCAAACTGGACCTACCCAAGGATGCAGCGGAGCGCATGGCACTCAGCCTGTTAAATGATCTTAACTAGCTATGGAGATTCCAAAAACTTTTCGCCCCACCCGTTCCAAATATTTGGTCTTCACCGCCGATATTCTCGCTCCACTTGCAGTTTGTCTTTTTGTCATCGTAGTTGTGACTTTTTGCCTCAACTCAAGCTACTTTGCAGTCAACACAGTCGAGTGCGCACTTGATTATCAGCCATGTCAAAATGAATCGCTCCTCGTCGAACTAGATAAGATGAAGGGTCAGAACATTTTTACTCTGGACAAAGCACATCTCATCGCCCGGCTTACGTCCGGAGACTTTACGATTCGGGAAGCAAGTATCAAACAAGAGCTGCCATCAACCGTAGTTGTCGACCTCCAGTCCGTTTATCCTGTAGTCGCACTACAAGTTCGGGGATTGACATCTTGGATTACTTTAGATCATAAGTATCGGGCAATCAGGGAGCTCTCGGTGGATCCAAACGTTCCAACAGTTGTGGTCTCAGGCCCACTTACAGTCAAGATCGGCAAACCGGTTGAGGGAGATTCCATTCTCAAAACTCTTGATCTCGCGCTCAATCTCGCGCGCGAACTCCTCTCTTTCAAGTCTCTAACTCTTGTTGACGAAAACACGATCGAGCTCGTGCTTTTAGATGGAACACGAGGCTTGTTTACCCCCCAAAAGGACGAGCAGGCCCAACTTAGGATCTTGCAGGCAATACTTGTGGACGATACAATTGAGAAAAAGGGGCACATCATTGATGTGCGATTTTCCCAGCCTGTCCTACGGCCATATTAATGTTAAAATAACTTTATGAAAAAGATCTCTCAAATCTCGGTTGTTGATCTTGGCTCCTCAAAAATTACTTGTGTGATCGCAACTCAGGGTGAAGAAGATACTGGTATCAGGGTCGTCGGGGTCGCAAGCGTCCCAAGTCGAGGAATCAGAAAAAGCCAAATTGTTGATATCGAGGACACGATCGAGTCAGTCACCGAGGCCGTCGAGTCGGCCGAAAGGATGGCAGGACTATCGATCAAAGAGGCGAGCGTCTCGGTGTCAGGTATTCACATTGAGTCTCAAAACTCCAAGGGCCTTGTTGCCGTCCAAAATCCCGATAGCGAAATTTCGCGGGAGGATGTTCTCCGAGTCATCGAGGCCGCCAAAGCCGTTCCGCTCCCGACCGCCCGCGAGATCTTGCACGTGATCCCACGGTTTTTCCTAGTCGACAACCAAGAGGGGATCAAGGACCCAGTCGGAATGTCAGGCGTCAGACTTGAGGCCGAGGCTCACCTCATCACCGGCTCTTCGGTCAACCTCAAAAACCTAAGTCGGGTCATGAGCGAGATAGGGGTAGATACAAAGGACGTGACTTTTGCAGGACTTGCCTCCTCACTTTCCACTCTCACCGACACCGAAAAGGAGCTTGGCACCGTTCTAGTTGATATCGGTGGCGGCACAACCTGTCTCTGCGTCTATATCGAAGGAGCTTTGACCTACACCTCAGTTATTCCCGTCGGAGCCAAAAACATCACGAACGATATCGCGATTGGTCTCAGAGTTAGTCTCGACACTGCCGAGGTTATCAAAAGGAATCTCGCACCCGACGAACAGGCAAGCAAGGTCCTCGATCCCAAAAACCCGAGTAGCAAAAAACAAGCCGACGAAGTTGATCTTCACAAACTAGGCCTAAAAGACGCCCCCAGAAAAATCTCGAGAAAAGCCGTCGCTGAGGGTATTGTCAGACCCCGCCTCAACGAGATTTTTGAATTAATCAAATCTGACCTGATCAAGGCCGGAATGGGAGGCAAAACTCCGGCGGGACTAGTCCTTACTGGCGGAGGAGCACTCACTTACGGTATTTCCGAGACTGCCAGAAAAATTCTCAACATGCAGTCACGGATCGCAACGCCTCAGGGGTTGTCTGGTCTAGTTGATGAGATCAAAACTCCCGAATATGCAACCGCCGCAGGCTTGCTACTCATGGCCAGATCAAGTGACTCCCAGCCTGGAGGTCAAAGCTTTAGACTGCCCAAGCTCAAGTTTAAAATGCCCTCTACTAACTCCTTCAAAAAAGTGGTAGACTTTATCAAGTCTTTCCTGCCCTAGACCAAATCCTGCCTGTGTTAAAATGAAAAATCTATGGGTCTAGTTAAGCCAGATATCAACGCAGTTGCAAAAATCAAGGTTATTGGAGTTGGTGGCGGAGGCAACAATGCAGTCGCCTCGATGGTTATAACTGGCAAGATTAGGGGCGTCGAGTTTGTTTCAGTTAACACCGATTCTCAAGCTCTCCTCAATAACCCAGCAACAGTCAAGCTCCAGATCGGCGAAAATCTCACCAAAGGTCTTGGGAGTGGAGCTGATCCAGAGATTGGCAGACAAGCTGCCGAGGAATCACGCGAAAAAATCAAGGAACTATTAGTCGATACCGACATGGTCTTTATTACGGCCGGCATGGGAGGGGGAACAGGAACTGGGGCAGCCCCAATTGTCGCGGAGATTGCCAAGGAGGCCGGAGCTCTCACCGTCGCAGTCGTTACCAAGCCCTTTGCCTTTGAGGGAATTCGCCGGATGAGCGTTGCCGAGGACGGGATAGACGAACTCAAGAGTCGCGTCGACACCTTGATCGTAATCCCCAACCAAAAACTCATGGACGTCGTCGACAAAAAGATGACTCTCCAAGAGGCTTTCCGTGTCGCCGATTCAGTTCTCGGTCAAGGAGTACAAGGCATCTCAGATCTCATTACCGTCTCAGGACTTATCAACGTCGACTTTGCCGACGTTCGAGCGATCATGACTGATGCTGGAACTGCTCTCATGGGGGTAGGCATGGGAACCGGCGAAAACAGGGCACAAATGGCCGCAAGGACTGCAATCTCGAGTCCTCTTCTCGAAGTCAAGATCGACGGAGCCCGTGGCATTCTCTTTAATATTACGGGTGGACCAGACTTGACCATGAACGAGGTCTCAGAAGCCGCCGAGATGATCTCCACCCACGCTGATCCCGACGCAAACATTATTTTTGGTGCAACCATAGACGAGGCCATGGGGGATCAAATCAAGATCTCGGTTATTGCAACTGGATTTGAAAATAACCGTGGAGGGTTTAGTAATCTTCAGGGAATCGGCGACGCTGCAAGCATCAAGTTCGATCCAGCCGACGACTCCTCAGGTGACGATGATGACAGTAATGGCGACGATAGTGACGATACCTCCGCCCCACCCAAACCTCCCAAGGATGACTCCTCTGACCCGTTTGATATCCCGGCTTTCCTCCGGCAACACTAGCTCTTTACTCGATCTTGATGATTTTGTACTCTAGTCGGCGGTCCGGCATCTCAACCAAAGCTTTATCACCCACCTTCTTGCCTATAAGCGCCATCCCGATCGGAGACTCAAGCGACAACACCCCGTTCTTTGGATCCGACTCCTCGGTCCCCACAAGCTTATAAACATACTTTTTACCATCTAGCTCGAGCGTGACACTATTGCCAAACCTGACCTCATCCACACCCTTGGTCTCCGTCACGACTCCATACTTGAGGTTGTGTTCGATTCGCCTGAGCTCGCGGTCCACGTTCCCGAGCTCGAACCTGGCGGAGGTATAAGCGCCGTTCTCCGACAGATCACCCATCTCTCGGGCTCTCTGCAAGGAGACTAGGACAACTTCGCGCTTGGCCAACAGCTCGTCTCTTCTTGCTTTTAGCTTTTCGTAGCCCTCACGGGTGAACCGAATCATTGCAGGCTTAGTCATATTTGCTATACTACCATTAATAAAGACGCTTTACCTTGGCAATCACCAAGGGAGTCGGGAGAAGAATCAATTAGACCTCCCCGGGTTTGCCCGTAATCGCTATCTAAGTTAAACAAAAAGGTGGTACCGTCTGCAAAGACCCTTTTACACAGGGTCTTTATTGGTAAAATGGGGTATATATGAGCAAAACAAAACTATTAGTTAATGAATTCAAAGGCGCCTTGGATCATGCAGGTCACGAAGATGAGGTGCTCAAATATTGGGACGAAACCAGGGCTTTTGAGCGCTCGGTCTCAGAGCGTTCCGAGGACAAGCCCTACGTTTTCTATGACGGACCACCATTTGCAACCGGTCTCCCTCACTACGGTCATCTCCTAGCCTCAACCGCCAAAGACGTCGTCCCTCGCTACTGGACGATGAAGGGGTATCGAGTGGAGCGTACCTGGGGCTGGGACTGCCACGGGATCCCGATCGAGAACATGATCGAGGGCGAGCTAGGCCTCAAGGGGGGCAAAAAGGGGATCGAAGAGTACGGGGTGGACAAATTTAACGCCAGTTGCCGCGCGGCGATCCTGCGCTACGATCTGGAGTGGCAGGTCATAATCCGTCGCCTCGGACGCTGGGGTGACTTTGACCGAGGCTACAAAACCATGGACAAAACGTTTATGGAATCAGTCTGGTGGGCGTTTTCCGAGCTCTACAAAAAAGATCTAGTTTACCAGGGGAGAAAAGTCGTTCTATATTGCCCCCGCTGCTCAACCCCACTCTCCAACTTTGAGATCGCGATGGACAACTCTTACAAAGATGTCGAGTCAGACTCACTCTACGTCAAGTTCAAGATTTCTGGATCAGCAAACGAGTACTTTGTAGCCTGGACCACCACGCCTTGGACTCTCCCAGGCAACGTTGGTCTCGCGGTTCACCCCACCGCTACCTACGTCCAAGTTGAGGCAGAGGGTGGAGATCTCCTTTGGTTTGCCAAGAGCCTCGCTCCTAAGGAGCTCAAAGTGCTCAAATCCGTAAAAGGCAAAGAGCTTGTCGGCACTCCCTACGAACCACTCTTTGATTTCCTTGATACATCAAGCTCGCAAAAGTCATACGTCGTTTGTGCCGGTGAGTTCGTTACCCTCGAGGACGGCACCGGCATAGTTCATACCGCTGCAATCTACGGCGAAGAAGACTATGACCTTGCAATCAAAGAGGGCTTGCCCACGGTCCCAATGCTTGACGATCAAGGTAAATTTCTCGACTTTGTGACTCCACTTGCTGGACAGTTTTATAACAAAGTTGCTCCTTGGATCATCGAGGATCTTGAGACCCGAGGCCTCCTATTCAAAACCGAAAAACTCGACCACTCCTATCCATTTTGTTATCGCTGCGGCACTCCGCTCTACTACAACGCGATCCCTGCCTGGTTTATCAATATCCAAAAGCTCAAGCCTGAGCTAGTCAAGCAAAACGAAAAAATAAACTGGTATCCAGAGTTTCTCAAAAAGGGTAGATTTGGCAAAGGCCTCGAGACAGCGCCAGACTGGAATATCTCAAGATCTCGCTATTGGGGTACTCCCATGCCTATCTGGATCGGAGAGAAAACCGGGAAAATACGAGTAATCGGATCGGTCGAAGATCTCCGTCAATACGCAGTTACTCCTTCGCCAGAATTAACTGATATCCACCGCGAATTTATCGATGATCTAGAGATCTATGTCGACGATGAAAGAACCGAAAAGGGGAGGCGCATCCCCGACGTCTTTGACTGCTGGATCGAGTCGGGCAGCATGCCTTTTGCCGCCGAGCACTATCCGTTCAAAGGTAAAGAGGTCTTTGAGTCGCGCTACCCCGCGCAGTATATTGCCGAGTATATCGCTCAAACTCGAGCTTGGTTCTACACTCTCCACGTGATGTCGGTTGCCTTGTTTGGCAAGCCAGCATTCGAAAATGCAGTCACAACCGGGACTATTCTTGCCGAGGACGGGGCCAAAATGAGCAAAAGCAAGAAAAACTATCCCGATCCCATGATCTTGATCGACAAATACGGCGTCGACTCGCTCCGCTTGTACCTCATGAGCTCGGTTGTTATGAAAGCCGACAACCTCAACTTTGCCGAGAGCGCAGTTGATGATATTAGAAAAAACGTAATGAACATCTGGTGGAATATCTTTGCCTTTTACAAATCTGTTGTCTCCCCCTCCACCATCAACCATTTACCATCAACCATCAACCATCCTCTAGACCGCTGGTTGTTATCCAAGATCGAGGGCCTGACGGGGGCGGTCACCAAATTTATGGATTCTTATGATGTTGTCTCCGCCACTCGCCCCCTTATGGCATTTGCCAAAGAGTTCTCAACTTGGTACCTGCGCTTGTCGCGTGAGCGCCTCCGTACCTCGTCCGAAAGCCAGGCGGTCCTCGGTTACGCTCTCAAGAGATACTGCCTCCTCATGGCACCATTTGCTCCCTTTATGGCGGAAAGGGTTTATCAAAATCTGCCAGGCGCGCTTGACTCAGTACATCTTGAGTTCTGGCCAGAATTTACAGAATCCCGAATTGACGATGAACTTGAATCATCCATGCAACTAGTTATGCAAATCGTCGAAAAGGGACATGCCAAGCGCAAGGAGGCCGGTATCAGGCTCCGCCAGCCTCTATCTTCGCTCACGATTGCCGAGGATTTGTCCCACGAGCTGCAAGCCATTGTGACGGGCGAACTCAACATCAAAGAGATCAAAGTTGGTCAGGAATTTGCTCTCGACTTAGCGCTCACACCTGAACTCGAGGACGAGGGACGAGCCCGCGACATTATGCGCGATATCCAGGGGGCTCGCAAAAAACTAGGACTTGTCCCATCTGACGTCGTGAGCGTGACTCTGCCTGCTTGGCCAGAGTCATGGACCGAAGAGATTAAGAAAAAAGTCAACGCATCCAATCTGACTGTAGGGGCGACTCTCTCGGTCGTCCGCGACTAGCTATGAAATGGCTACCTGACAGAATTCTGCTCACTGCCTATCTCCTCCTTTGTGTCCTAAGCTTGGTAGTCATGACAAGTATTAGCCCAGAGAGAATGTTACAGCAGTTGATGATGTTTGCTCTCGGCCTGGTGCTCTTTGTCTACCTTGCCCGGCAGGACTCAGCGGTCTACAAAACACTTGCTCCCTTTGCCTACGCCGCGGCCCTCATCCTCCTCTTAGCTACACACTTTTTTGGCGTAACCACTCGCGGTTCAACAAGCTGGCTCGGTGTCGGGGGGCTACAGTTTCAACCTGGCGAGTTTGCCAAACCGCTTCTTGTGATTTCTTTCGCTCTATTTCTGACCCATTTTCCCCCAAAAAGCCTCAAAAACATCGTCCTCAACACTCTATTATTTTCTTTCCCGGTATTGCTTATTTTTCAACAGCCTGATCTCGGCACTGCACTTGTCATTACCGCGCTCTGGCTTGCCCAGGTATTTGTTGCTGGTCTTCCATACTGGATTATCGGCGCCATGACCTTGTTCGCAGGGCTTTCTTTCAAGTTTTTACCTAACATCCTCCATGATTACCAGCTCAAACGCCTCGAGACGTTCATCGATCCATTTCGTGACCCCTTGGGAGCGGGATACAACGTAATTCAGTCAATTATTGCTGTCGGTTCTGGAGGGGTACTAGGCAAGGGGCTAGGGCAAGGGACACAGTCGCACCTGCGCTTTCTCCCTGAGAGACATACGGATTTTATCTTTGCCTCGCTCGCCGAAGAGCTGGGATTGGTTGGGAGCCTGTTTGTGATTATTTGTCTAGGTGCAATACTCTACCGTATTCTCTACCTCGCAACCCACACTCCCTCTAGATCCTCTCAAATTATTTATCTCGGGACCTTTAGTTATCTATTTTTTCAGGCATTTGTGAATATCGGGATGAATATTGGTATCGCGCCAATTACCGGGGTTACACTACCTCTGGTTTCTTACGGTGGAAGCTCGATTCTCGCCTCAGCCGCAACGCTCGGGATCGCAAGCTCCCTTGCAAGAGCCGATCAAGACCATCACTTGATAGAAATCCGCTAAACTCGTGATATAATCCTATGGTTATGAAATACGCAGTGATCAAGACAGGTGGCAAACAGTACAAGGTTTCGGAAGGAACCGTTCTTCAGGTGGAAAAGCTTGATAGTGACGGCAAGACCCATGTATTTGAAGAAGTTCTTCTCGTCGTAGACGGGGAAAAACTTGACCTAGGTGCTCCAACCGTCAAAGATGTCAAAGTTTTTGCCGAGGTAGTTGCCGAGGTCAAGGGCGAGAAGATCGAGGTTTTTAAGTTCAAGTCCAAGTCCCGCTACCGCAAGCACACAGGTCACAGACAAAAATACACCTCAGTCAAGATCACCGGCATCGGCGCCAAGCCAGCGCCAGTAAAAAAAGCAAAGCCTAAAGTTAAGAGTGACACTGTCACCGCGAAGCCCGCAGGGCGAAGTGTGAAAAAAGCTCCCGCCAAAAAATAAACTCAATGTATTATTTTTTTCTAGGCAATACGCCAGAACTTTCACTCCTCGAACTTACTACTCTCTACTCTGGCAAATTCGCGCTAACTACCCCCAAGATTGCAGAGTTTGAGGAAGAACTAGATCTTACCTCGCTCCCTCGCCTCGGCGGCACAACCAAGGTTGCCGAAAGTGTCGAGACGGTTGCTGCCAAAGATCTCGAGTCAACACTGTCTGATCTGATCCAGGCAGAAAGTGCCAAAAACATCGCCCTCACCGACTACGCTGATCTTGATCTAGACAAAGCCATTTTTCATCGTCTCAAGGACTCGGTCAATCGCTCGATCCGATTTGTGAGTCTGGATACCAAAGAACACGAGCTGGTCATGCTCTCCAAACAACACGTTGTAGAGTTTAATTTTTTGCCTGGGAGAAAGGGCATCACGATCGCGAGAACTGTCTGGATCTACGACGCCCTGGACTGGATCTCACGCGACCGCAAAAAACCATATCGTGACATCAAGCGCGGCATGCTCCCCCCCAAACTAGCGCGTCTCATGGTTAACCTAGCAACTCAAGGCAAATCTGGTCTCACCCTAGGCGATCCCTTTTGTGGGACGGGGACTGTTTTGATGGAAGCTGTCATGATTGGAGCAAATGTCGTTGGCGGGGACACGAGTCCTGACGCAGTCAAAGGCTCGGTCTCAAACCTGGGCTGGGTCCTATCCGGCTCTCAAATGACTCCTTTGCCAACCTACACAGTTTCCTTAACGGATGCGACTCATTTTACAACTCCCATAGATTGTATTGCGACCGAGCCCTACATGGGACCACTTTTGGACGAAAGGAACCCCTCCTCGCTCGAGCGTATCAAGAACATCGCCAAGGGGTTGGACAAGCTATACAGGGGAGCGCTCAAGTCGTGGCACGCTATCCTTCCCTCTGGGGGCAGGGTGGTAATCTCGATTCCGAGCTTTGCAGTCTACAACCGAGTGATTCCAACCATCTCAATTGACACTATGACCGGCCTCGGCTACAATTACGTCTCGACAACTGCTTATGGCAAGCCTGGAGCAATAGTTGTCAGAAATATTACAATACTAGAGAAAATCTAATGTCACACGTCAAAGCCGGAGGAGCCACACGTCAAGCCAGCCCAAGGCCAGGCAAGCGTCGCGGTGTCAAAAAGTTTGGTGGGGAAGTAGTCAAGACTGGTCAGATCATTGTTCGCCAGGTTGGCACCAAAACACACGCTGGTCCAGGAGTAGGTCTCGGACGAGACTATACGCTCTTTGCCCTCAAGGATGGCGCAGTCAAGTTTTTCACTCGCCTCGGCAAGTCTTTCGTTTCGGTTAAGTAGTCTTTGCTTTAGTTTGTTCTCTTTTCACGATTTTTTTTACATGCTAGACTTTAGGCATGACAGCTAGCAAAGATATTCACGAACTAGACATTGATCTTGTTCAACCCAATCCTTTACAACCTCGCGGCACGATTCTTCCAAACTCAGTCACAGACCTAGTCGAGTCAATCAAAGAGCACGGGATCCTCGAACCCCTGGTAATCGCCCATACTCCTGCTGGCTACCAAATTATTGCCGGTGAGCGCCGCTGGAGAGCCAGTAAGATCTTGGGACTCAAAAAAGTCCCAGTCGTAGTCAAAGAAACAACTCCCAAGGGCATGCTTGAGATGGCAATCGTCGAGAATGTTCAGCGTACCGACCTCAACCCAATTGAGCGAGGCAAGGCCTTTATTCGCCTCATGAATGAATTTGGGCTCGGCAATGCCGAGATTGCAAGAAAAGTCTCCAAGTCGCCCGCTTACGTGAGCAACACCCTCAAGCTTCTTGATTTACCAGATGCGCTCAAAGACGGTCTGATTGGTGGACTCATTACCGAGGGACACGCGCGCGCGCTGTCCTCGATCGAGGATACTCGTCTCATGATCGAGGCATACAAAATCGTACTCAAAGAAGGAGCAAGTGTAAGGCGCGCCGAGGAGATTGCGAGGCGCCTCAAAAAGGATTTTGGACAAAAAGAGGGCCAAGATGGGGGTCGACCAGCGCTCATCTTGAACGACGAAACCTCTGAAATGCAAAAAAAACTTGCTCGCGCGCTCGGCGAGCTCTCGACAGTCAAGCTCACTCGCTCTAAACGTGAAACCAAGATCGTGATCAAACTCAAGGGGAGTCCCGAGGTGACAGACACTGCCCTCGCCAAAATCCTCGCTCTCGCTAAGTAAAGTGTGGATCCGGGAGGTCTCGAACCTCCGACCTTCCCGATGTGAACGGGACGCTCTACCCCTGAGCTACGAATCCGCACGTACTTGCAGTATTTTAGCACGTAGGCTACAGTTATCTCATGTTTATATTGCGTAATCTCTGGCTCTTTTTCCTAGACTTTCTAGAGACAATTGTCG
>CAZDRB010000008.1:0-21048 GCA_964507925.1 uncultured Pseudomonadales bacterium | reverse complement strand
CCGCCACTTCAGGTGGAGACGAAGCCGCCCTCGCCGAAATCCAAAAAGAACTTGATAGCCTCAAATCTGATGTCGCAGCCGATGCCGGTGTACCAGATGCCCCTCCAGCCCAGCCAGAGGCGACAGAAACTCCCGCTCCAGCTCCTCAAGCCTAACTTTTCATAGTAAAATACCTAAGTCGCCACCTTAGCTCATCTGGTAGAGCAACGGTTTTGTAAACCGTAGGTGCTGGGTTCGAGTCCCAGAGGTGGCTCAAAATCAATCGCAGAGCATCCCGACGTTACGTCGGGAAGGCCGTGGGCTCAATCCCCTCTCCCGGCTCAAGGTCTATCCTGATTCCTATATTTTCCCTGGTACTCTATCGCTCCCTCTGTATACTCAAGGACCAGCTGACAGATTCTGACCCCAGAACATAACTTGAGCTTATTTGGCGAAAGATTCGTGATCTCAAGTACTTGTCGATTGCTCACGCCTGGATGGACAAGGCCAGCCGAGATATGGATGAGCACTCCCATCCTGGCAAATCGACTCCTACCCTCAAGCCATCCCACGATGTTGTCCGGCAGAGTGATTTTTTCTTTTGTGATCGCCAAGATCGTCTCTTGCGGTCGCAAAATGAGCTCATTTGCCTCAAGCTCGCTCGTATAGTCTTGGTAGTTAGTATCTTCTTTTAGCAGGATTTCGTCTTTTTGCTTGCGAAAAATCCTAAACTTTCCGCCAAGCGTCAGGTCAATCGAGGCACCATTTATTTGATCTTGGTTGAGGGCAGGTTCGATCACTAATCTTTTGTTGGCTATCTCCTCCAAAATATTTGCCTTAGTAAGTAGTGCCATGTGGCTCCTTCCCCAAGTCTCTCCACTTGGAAAGTATCTCGGTCGCAACTGGCCCAGCTACAGATGAGCCCTCACCTGCCGCTTCCAAGATCACAGTTAATATAATCTCCGGATTTTCTGCTGGATACACGACCGTGATCCACGCATGGGGCAGAACTTCTTCATTAACTTGTCCGCCATGCTGCGCCGTCCCAGTCTTACAAAGGACTCTTGGCTCAAACTCAAAAAAAGTATAGGCAGTCCCGCCCGCGCTACAGGCCGCGCTCATCCCCTCGGCTATCAGAGACAAATCCTCGCTCCTGAGACCCAAGTCCACACACTGAGGTGACTTGTCTCGCAAAAAAGATAGTTCGCATTTTCTCCCTGTTACGCTAGCAAGCGTCATCCGCGCACCTTGTGCGGGCGTAATCAGTAGATCTCCTTGTCCGATCGAGAGGTGATAAGTATTGCCCAAAAACCATTTTTCGCCAGTCAACCGCTCCTTGTACAACCGATCAGGCACGAGTCCGGCCTGCTCATTTGAGAGCTCGAGCCCCGTTTTCTCTCCTAGCCCAAACTTTCTCGCCCACTTAACGATATTGTCGACGCCAATCTCCTCACCAATCTTGTAAAAATAGATATCATTCGAACGAGATAGCGCCTTGATGAGGTCAACTTGTCCCTCGGTCCGCCCATACTGATCAAAATACCAGTTGCCGTAGCGGTAAGAACCAATAGTCAGCTCCCCCGTGTCCTCGTAGCTCGTCGCACGGTCGATCTTGCCCTCGGCAAGGCCCGCAATAGCCGTCACCATCTTAAAGATACTGCCTGGTGGGTATACTCCTGAGCCTGCACGGTTCAAAAAGTAATTATTCTCCTGATCGGTCAGATAAGGACTCAAGTTGCTTGGATCATAAGTCGGGGTCGAGACCATCCCGAGGATCTTGCCCTGCATATCGATCGCAACCGCCGCGCCCTTGGCATCTCCAAGCGCGCTGTACATCGCGCTCTGGAGGCGAGAGTCAATCGATAGATAGATATCGCTCCCCGGCTCCGGCAGGTTATTACCTAGTTCCCTCACCTCTTGACCACGAGCATCGATCTCGATTAGTCTCCCTCCATCTCGACCTTTTAACTGCGACTCAAGTGCTCGCTCAAGCCCTGCACGCCCGATCTCCATGCCAGGCAAATAACATATCCCCTCAAAACACCCGACCTCTTCCGACGTTACTTCTGAGATATAGCCCAAAATCGGGGCCGTTGCCTTGCCAAGTGGATAGAGACGCTTTAGCTCTCCCTCAACTACGGCGTTTGTAACTAGTGGCACCCCGTTGCGATCATAAATTATTCCTCTCGAAGATATCTCGCGCTTAAGTTCAATGTGATTTGCATTTGATACCAGCCTGTACTGTCCACCCTGAACTACCTGAACATAAATCGTTTTGGCGAGAATCAGTGCTATACCCACCAAAAACACACCCCAGATGGCCCGGACTCTGAGCCGGAGATCTCTCGACCCCTCGTCATTTGCGCTCGCCATGTAGCCCCGGCGCTTTTTTTGACTTGTGACTACAAGTTCATCTTGCCAACTCCCTTTACGCATAACTCGATTATATGCTACTCTGTAGTTGCCCTACAGAAGTGGGACAGTGCGAGGAATTTTTTCCTCCATAAAGTCGCTTTACGGGAGAGTCCGTGTCCGATCCTCATCGAGAATCGGATCAACTCACCCACCTGGTTTTACCGGGGAAAGCTTCTTTGCACACCCCTACCTGTGGGGCATTTGATTGCCAAGATCTTCCGTCTGATGGATAATACATAAGTTACTAGTCGACGTGGGTCGTAAAAAGAATAAATTAATATTGTGAAGCACATCAAGCTAAAGCTTGAGAAATGTATCCAGACGCAAAGCAGTCTGGGATGCCGATGTAGCTCAGTTGGCAGAGCATCAACATGGTAAGTTGAGGGTCCCCGGTTCGATTCCGGGCATCGGCTCAAAGCTAAGTTATAATAAAAAGATAAAGCTGAGGTACTCAAGCGGTCAACGAGGGCAGACTGTAAATCTGCTGCCACACGGCTACATAGGTTCGAATCCTATCCTCAGCACCCTACTCCGCTAAAGCTTCGTAGGGCGCAGCCCTCTACAAATAACGTAGGGCCATCCATAGCTTCAGCGAAGGATGGCAAATTATGTATTACACCTATATCTTAGAACTCAGTAACGGTGAATATTATGCAGGTTTTTCTACAAATCTAAAGAAACGAATACTTGAACATCAATTGGGGCAAGAACGTACTACGAGAAAACATCTGCCTTGCAAGTTAGTCTCTTATACTGCTTTCACCAATAAGAATGTTGCACTAAAATTCGAACAATACTTAAAAACTGGTTCTGGAAAAGCTTTTCGTAACAAACACCTAATCTAATCTCTACAACGCCAACCCCTTCAAATAATCCCTAAACTCACCATTAATATCCGGATGTTTAAGAGCAAAATCCACGACAGTCTTCATGTACTCGATCTTGTTACCCGTATCGTAGTACCTACCCCCCTCGATCTCGCAGGCATAAATAGAGCGACCTCTGGCTCTAAGCTCGTCAATCGCCTCAGGTAGATAATACTCTCCCCCTGTCCCCGGCTTTTGTGAGTTAAGTACGTCAAAAATGTCTGGTGTTAGGACGTAACAACCGTGGGTCGCAATACTGCTTGGCGCCTCACCCGGTTTGGGTTTCTCAACAATCTTCTTGATTTTTGAGATCCTCCCCCTGACCGGCTCAAGATCAGCGATACCGTAGCGAGACAAATCATCAGGATTTTCGATCCTGATTCCCGAGATAACGGGATCGCCAAACTCCTCAAATACCTCGAGACACTGGGCGAGTCTTGGCTTGATATCAGAATAAATAAACTCGTCTCCCCAGAGAACCGCAAAAGGCTCGTCTCCGATTATACTCTGGGCATTTTTGACTGGAGTCGCGTTGCCATACCCACCTTTTTGGCGGATATAGATAAAGTTGGCCATGTCCGCAATCCGCTTGACCTCGTCGATATAGGGCTGTTTCTTGGGTCCACCTTCCTCAAGATTGCGGATCAAGTCTCCAGAAGGAGCATCAAAGTGATCCTCGATCGTGCGCTTGTGATACCCAGTGACAATGATAATATCCTCGATCCCCGAGGCTACACACTCCTCAACCACATACTGGATAATTGGCTTGTCTACGATCGGGAGCATCTCCTTGGGCATCGCCTTGGTCTGGGGCAAAAACCTGGTTCCAAATCCAGCAGCGGGAATGACTACTTTTTTGACTTTCTGTCCTGCCATAATAATTCCTTATTACTATTTAACTATTAACTACAAACTTGCTCTACAGCGTCATCAGCTCCTTTTCCTTGTCCTTACCTAGATCTTCTAGCTTTTGCATAAAATCGTCAACTGTTTTCTGCATAGAATCTAGCCAGTACTCAATATTGTCTTCCGACACGCCAGCCTCACCCTTTTGTGCCTCGATCTCGTCCTTGATCTCGGTTCTCACCTGGCGCACCATTACTTTACCTGACTCGAGTTTTTGCCCGACCAGCTTAACTAGCTCGCGTCGCCTCTCCTCGGTCAAAGACGGAATCGAGATCTTGACAGTATCGCCGTCCACAATCGGCTGTAAGTTAAGTCCCGATTTCTGGATACCTGAGGAAATCGCAGCCACCAGTCCCTTGTCCCACGGAGCAATGAGGATCAAAGTCGTATCTGGAGCAGTAATTGTCGCGAGCTCTTTGAGAGTCATGATCGTGCCATATGCCTCAACCTTGACTTCCTCAACCAGCGAGGGCTTAGCTCGACCTGTGCGCACACTCGAGAGATCCTTTTTGACCACCTCGATTGTCGCCTCTAGTCTATTTTTCAAATTGGCAAGAATTGCCTCACTCATACCAACTTAGTGTATCATATAGCCATGAATCTTATTAAGTATCTCAAAGAAGTCCGTGTCGAGCTAGTCAAGGTCTCTTGGCCCACTCGCGAGGACACGATCAAGCTCACTATGATTATTATCCTCGCCTCCCTGGCAGTCGGTCTTTATGTCGGTGGTCTCGACGTTTTATTCACCAATCTGTTAGGCACATTTCTTAAGTAAGGTAAAAGAGACGCAATTTCGTGATTTTCAGCGCGGAGCGCCACATCTGGACTCGCCAGATGCCTGTGAGCACTGCAAAATCATGATTGCGGCGCGATAAGGTTCGTGATATACTTGACAAGTTCCCCCAAGCATTTAGTAATTAAGTAATATAGGAAAATTAATTATGTCAGACGACCAAACACTAACCACCAAGCTCGACGAAGCCAAAGACGGCGACATCTTGTCCGAGGTCAAGGAAAATAATCCCTACCACGTCATCTACGAAAAAAATGAAGGGCTCGAGGCGCGCGCCAAGTGGTACGTCGTCCACACCTACTCTGGTCACGAGCTCAAAGTCGCCGAGCAACTCAAGGTGCGTATCGCGAGCATGAACGTCCAAGGCAAGATCTTTGAGGTTGTCGTCCCCGCTCAAGACAAAATCCAGGTCAAAAAAGGTCAAAAAAAGACGGTCAAAGAAAAGATTCTCCCTGGTTACATCTTGATCAAAATGATCGTTGACGACCAATCTTGGCTTGCTGTCCGCACCACTCAGGGCGTCACAGCATTCATCGGCTCGGTCGGCAAACGCCCGACCCCTATTCCTCAAAAAGAAGTCGACACCATCATGAAGTTCATGGAGGTCAAAGCTCCCAAGTACAAGAGCACCTTCTCAGCTGGCGAAGCCGTCAAGATCGTCGAGGGACCATTTGCCGACTTCCTTGGCACAGTTGATCATATCGACGAAACCAAGGGCAAGCTCTCGGTCTTGGTCTCGATCTTTGGTCGCGAAACCCCAGTTGAGTTAGATTTTGCTCAAGTGAGTAAAATCTAAAATTGTTATATAATCACACTCTGGTTCACCATGAACCATAAACTATAAACTAACTAATATGGCAAAAAAGATTAAAACAGTCATCAAAGTCTTTCCTATGGGTGGCGCCGCAACCCCCGCGCCTCCTATTGGTCCAGCTCTCGGTCAGCACGGCGTCCAGATCATGGAGTTCGTCAACCAGTACAACAAGGCGACTCAGGACAAAAAAGGTCAAAAAGTCCCGGCCGAGATCACGATCTATGAGGATCGCACCTTTACCTTTGTTCTCAAGCTCGCTCCCGTTTCTGAGATGATCAAACAAGAGCTAGGTCTCAAGCTGGGCTCTGGTGTTCCAAACAAAACCAAGGTCGGCAAACTAACCCAGGCTCAACTCAAAAAAATCGCCGAGGCCAAGATGCCCGACCTCAACACCACTTCCCTCGAAGCCGCCATGCGCTCAGTCGCTGGAACTGCAAGGTCGATGGGGGTCGAGATAGAAAAGTAATATCAGCTACACATTCTTCAATCGATCTATAAGTGGCTGGTCAAGTATTCCACTAATTTTGTTCCTCAAATCATCTTTTAAAGCAGAGCGAATGAAACTCCCTTTTGAACCAGTCAAATACCAAGAATAATGATTCCGCCCTTCACTATCCGCTATTCCCCTTCTTATGATCCAAATATCTGGAGTATCGGTACTATAAAGAGTCACTCCATCATCCCCATGCCTAAGGTCAGAGAGCATAAATGCATCACAGATATCCCTTGCCTCAGTCCAATCCTCGGGAGTATATTCTCTCCAACGATCCTTAAAAACGACAGGGTCACCTCTCAATATATCAATAATTGTTTTCAGTCCATTATTTTCCTCTAGCTCCCCACTAGTAGACATAGAGTCCTTAACAATCTCAATAGGATGCATTTCCCTAACGTCCCGATCTTCAAAAAGCTCAGAGACTCTAACCTGAAAGTCTAGTAGATCGTCTGCCATACTACTATTACCTTCGCCTCCTCGATCATTAATTGATTTTCCTATCTTTTTTCCAAGTTCCCGGAATAAATAGGCGTGCCACTTAACATTCTCACGACGCGCCTCATCTTTAGTCCAATAATCTACTGAAGCCTCTGGTCCTTTACTCCTAAGACTATCAAAAAAATTTATAGCCATAGTATTAATCCTTTTCAAAGTTATTAACCCCGTAATTATGACACAATTTGTCAAAAATATTTTATTGTTGTTATCCCAGCATTATGTTTTAATGTAGTTATGCTTACATTCCAAGATCAAAAGCAAGTTAGAGAAATCGTAAAGGAAGAACTCGCTCCGCTTGATAAAAAAATCGACAGGATTGAAAATAACGTGGATAAAGTCCTTAAGATCGTCACGAGAATCGACCAAGAACACAAACTCACACAAGCACGAGTATCTAAGCTCGAAAATAGACTCGATGTCCCATCAACTGCGTTTAACTGATTTTGTCCTGTGATATAATTCCCATATTCATTATTACTTGATCCAGAGCGCAAGCCGAAGGAATTAAGGAGAATCAAAATATGGGCAAACGTAAAGATACAACAGGCAAAGTAGCTCCAAAGAAGCAAAAATCCATGACTATCTGGGAAGATCTCTACACAGATCTCTCTCCTGGGATCGCGATGGCGCTCAGGGAAGCCCGCGTCAAGCCCGAGCAACTAGTCAACATGACCGATGGTGACATCACGGCTATCGCCGGCATGAGTGACGCCGGACTTGAGGAGATTAGGGCTAAATACTCCCCTGATTTGAGTGTTACACCAGAGGAAAAAACTTCGGAACTCTCAGAAAGCTCCGAACTACCTGAGGTCAAGGAAGAAGTTGTCGGACCTGCGCCTGCTAATAAGCGCCATCTCAACCGCGGCGGCAAAGCCATCCGCGCGAGCAAAAGCAAGGTCAATCCTCAGTCAACCTATCCCGTTGTCGAGGCAGTCAAACTAGTCAAAGAAACTAGTATCACCAAGTTTGTCGCAACCTTGACCCTCCACCTCAATCTCGGCAAAGACGCCCCGACTCGGGTCGAAATGACTTTCCCTCATATGGCCGGAGTAGCCAAGCGGATTGCAGTCGTGTCAGACGAGCTACTCAAAGACATTGCCGCAGGCAAGCTCGAGTTTGACATTCTCTTGACTACACCAGCTTTCATGCCCAAGCTAGCCAAGTTTGCACCAGTTTTGGGCCCCAAGGGCCTCATGCCCTCACCCAAAAATGGGACAGTGACCCCAGATCCTGAGAAAAAAGCCAAGGAGTTTGCGGCCGGTAAGACCGTGATCAAGGCAGAGGCCAAGTTCCCCCTCATGCACGTCACAGTCGGCAAACTCGATCAAAAAGACGAAGAGCTCGTGGCCAATATCCAGGCAGTACTTGAAGCAGTCAAGCTCAAGAACGTGACCAAGGCCGTGATCGCCTCAACCATGAGTCCAGGTGTCAAATTGCAGTTGAGTTAACCACACACAATATGCTATTGACACCCACATCAAAATAGTTCATAGTTATCTTTAATCTAAGTAATTACAGACTTTATGAAAGGTAAGATTTATGGCAGAAACCAATAGACTTAAAGACTTAATGAAAGCAGGAGATGAAAGAGCTCCTCATGGTACTGCTCTTGGAATATCAGAACAAGTCATTGGTGATGTTGCCGAGGCCATGGTAGCAGAACATACCGCAGATCTCCGCATAGGGATTGCCGAAACTAAATTAGGCAAATCTGGCGCTGGAGAAGGTTATGTAAATGCAGCAGTGGGTGTTCTTAAGAAAATGGAAAAGTGGTTCAGCGGGAGACATGCCGACAACGAATCAAAGGCCAGCTCTAGATTGCAAACTGCCGAGTCAAGAAGACAAAAGGCCGTAGAAATTGCAAGAGCCAAAGCAGATAAGCTTAAAAGAAAAGAAACATACAACGCAGCCAAAGCACAGTTCGAAGAAGTTTCTCCAAAAGGAATGGTTATCGCTGCACCTGAGTTTCCCAATATTCTCAACGACGTGAAAGAAAAGTTCAACGACTGGCGAGCCAAAGCTAACGAAGCTAAGGCAGAATCATTTAATACTCGTGCAGCTAGATACAAAGACATAGCCTCAAAACTCAGAGATGCAGCAAACTCTATTGAATCAGGGTCAGTAGATATAACAACTAGGAGACATGATGCTGCAGAACAAGGACTTAACTCAGCTCAAACAGAAATGAGTAGTGCCACAAAAGATAGATTAGATCGCGAATCAGAGCTCGACAGACTTAGGCAAGCTGATTATCTCCAAAGAGGCGCTTCTGGAGGAAAAGACGCACGATCTATGGCCGAGCAAATTATTGGTGACAAAGGAACAATATAATTTTATATTAATTGGAGGCAATTTTTATGGACGTTACATCAATCGTAAACGAAATAATCGACACCGTCACTAACGACCCAAACCTTGATGAAGAGCTCAAAGAGCAAATACTTGATCTTGCTGAGACAGCTCAAGCAGATCCTACTCCAGGGAACTTGAAGGCATTGTCAATAGTTTTCGATAAGCTTAGCGAGGCCAACAAATATATGGGGGCTATGACTTCCCTGAGAGATCTCCAGGTAGATCAAATCATCGAAACTCAAGAAGCAAACATGCCTGATCCCACTGAATAATACTACTTGATTAAAACCTAGCTCTTCTGCTACAATACTCCTAGTCCTCTAGACAGTCCGCAATCAATAAGTCGGACCGAAGGTCAAATCCCGCTCAGGCGGGGTCAGCTGTCTAGATGACAGCTATTTTTGTATAAGGAGCTAAACATTATGCCAAATCAAAAAAACATCAAGGGAGTCGCCAAGCTCGAGGACAAAGTATCTTCAGCTGGAGCAATATATGTTGCTGACTACGCTGGACTCACAGTCAAAGATCAAGTAGTTCTCCGCGACCGAGTCCGATCAGCTGGTGGTGACATGACGGTTGCCAAAAATAGCCTTCTCAAAATCGCCATGACCAACAAGGGTATAGACACTACTACTATAGAGGGTGACCTAACCGGACCCAACATCACGCTTTTTGCAAATGGTGACATCGTCGCCCCACTCAAAGCCATGGTCGAGTTTGCCAAAGGCAACGAGATGAATTTACCAAAAGTAAAGACGGGTATACTCGGCAAAGAAATATTATCGCTCACAAAAGTTATGCAACTCGCTACCTTGCCAAGCAAGGCTGAGCTCATCGCCAAACTTCTGGGAACACTGGCCAACCCAGCACGCAACCTCGTCGGGGTACTCTCAGCTCCAACCAGGAACCTTGTTTATGCCCTGTCTGCTATAAGCAAAAAACAGGCTACACAAAGCTAATTATTAATTATTGATCAAATAAGGAGGACATATGTCCGATACATTAAATGCTCTAGTTGAGCAAATCGAAAAATTATCCGTTCTCGAGGTCGCTGACCTAGTCAAAGCGCTCGAAGAAAAGTTTGGCGTCTCAGCTGCGCCGGCCGTAGCCGTAGGCGTAGGTCCGGCCGCTGCTCCCACAGAGGCCGTCGAGGAGAAAGACAACTTTGACGTCGTTCTCGCCTCAGGTGGTTCAAACAAAATCGCCGTCATCAAGGCAGTCCGCGAACTCAACCAGACTCTTGGACTCAAAGAAGCCAAGGACTTGGTAGAAGCAGCTCCAAAAACTGTTCTCGAGGGAGCCAAAAAAGAAGACGCCGAAGCAGCTAAGAAAAAGCTCGAAGAAGCTGGCGCAACTGTCGAATTGAAATAATTATCGCCTCACAAGCGATTCTAAAGCCCTTTGATCTGCAAGGATCAAGGGGCTTTTTGGTTTAGAGCTTGTGAAATCCAGGTATATTACCCTATAATACAAAAATGTTAGAAGCCATAGACCGGCCACACATAGACTTTGAGTACTCTCCTCAAATTAATGATTCCTTATGGACGGTTGCACCAAAACTTGGACTAATTCAACAATATATTTCATTTTCATTTGACAAATATCCAATTCCTGCACAAGTTAAGATTATTTTCGAAGACACTTGGAAGAAAACTAGTCAGGGAAAACTTTCTGGCGGCTGGATACATCCGGATGATCCATCCATAATCCACGTTAATATCAAGCCAGCGGCTAGACTAGTTAACTGCCTCCTGAACTATGCAACAGACCCCATTAACCACCCATTTCCACAAATTTCTATGGGTAAAAACACGGGTAATGACCAAATCATCTTCAAGAACACCAGGCTCAAGGCATATTTATCCTACCTTAAATCAATAGATATTGATCGAAGCAAGGTAATCGCACTCTTTATAGGCATTCAAGCTGGAAATAGAATTATATCCACAGCTCTAGCTCACGAGCTGCGGCATCTTCGCGATTATACGAGCCATGAAGGAAATACGTTCAGATCTAGACCAGACGCCGCAGAAATGTCTGCGATGGATGCAACAAGAGATTTTCTTACGGATTATATTCCGTATCACTCGATGCTAGCTCTTGTGCCAAATCTCCATCATCTTGAATCCTCGCCGAGTTTGATCAGTTCGTCCCAGCCGTGAGCACCATATCTCCTCCGCCTAGTTTTCTAGATTTTACGAACATACGTTAAGAAACTGAGTTCGATTACTCCTTAAATGCGAGTGTGCCGTCTGGACGAACAGTGTGCAGTCCAGAATGCCCACGAGCAATAACATGAGAACTCTGTTTTAGTCGTGAAGAAAAATCAGAAAACTTGGCGAGGTCGTCAGACGAGGCAAAAAACCGCTAGAAATTATCCACAATTCCCCTTCTTCCCTACCCACTACCGGTAGTGTATTTCAAATACGAGTCCGTGCCCCAAACGAAGCACAAAGTGCGTAGAATGACGCACAATCCAAATACATCAATCTAATCTCTTTTCCATCTATATACCATAGACTATATACTAAATGCTACATCTATCCACACAAACAGTATCCTATTGACACATACCCCTACAGTTGTTAATATGTAGCTACTGTCCAGAGCGAATAATATTTTTAGGAATCAAAAGTATGTCCGACAAAGTTGACCTCAAAAATCTCCCTGACCTCCTCACCGTCCGCGAAGTCGCCGATCTCCTCCGTGTCTCACCTCTAACCCTCAAACGCTGGGGCAAACGCGGCAAACTCCCGGCGATCCGCATCAACTCACGTGGCGACCGTCGCTACAAAAAAGAACAAGTCCTTTGGTTGTTAGGCATCAATCCAGACCAATCCTAGGCATTGACTAAGCTCTCCAAAAAACGCTACTATGATAGTTATCCATGCCTATCATACGTTTGCCTAAAAATCGCAAGCTCTACTTATTCACGGCTCTCGTCGCGCTAGTCTTGGCGCTTGTTACTTTTACCCTAGCCGCTCCTACTCACCCGCTCAATCCCCTTAACTTGATCGCCGAACCAGTTGAGATCGCCAAGGTTAGTGAGATCGAAAGAAAAGACTGTAAAGGCTGCTCCGGCAAAAACGAGCTCTTTTGGTCTACCAAGGATGCCACCTGTAAGTCTAGAGAATCACAAGAATGTGGTGGCAAAGCCAAAAGTGCCACAGAAAACACTGGCGCCAATACTTGCGTCGGCAACGGCTTTGAATGTGTCAAGGTCGAGACCGGCCAAAACTGTATCACAGTCGGTCGCCCCGCCGGGAACGGAGCTTGTTATGGAGGCAAAGAGATCTGCTGTGGCAAAGCCAAGACTGAGTCAGGCTACTCGGCAATCGTCACGAGCGATACTGGCGACTACTGTAATATCAACGGCGTTCTTTACAAGGCAGGGTCTGTAAAAGTAAGAAATACCATAAATGGTCAACCAGTATATATGGAGTGTATCGGAGGCAAATGGGCCGAGACCACCAAAACTACCGTCACTCCCGAACCAGGCACTACAGAATATAGTGACTGGGCAGATACTCAAAACGAGAACGAAAACCAAGAAGCAGTTAGGGATCTCATCACTGAGTGCCAAGAGAATCTGCGCACGCTATATCTGACAACCGGCGAGGGTCAAAACACACAGGCCTACCGCGAACAACAATGTGGCAAAGTCGACGAATCAGGTGAGATTATCTTAACCGAGGGAGGGCTGAGCTACATCGAAAACATGACTCAGGGTCTCACTTACGCCCAAGAACAAAAACTCAAACGCGAGCAAGCAGCCTGTACGGGATGTGATGGGCGCAATCTCAGAGTTTGGAATAGCACAAACAACACCTGTGAGCGAAAAGAATTTGTCACCTGCATCGAAGAGGTTGATCAAAAAGAGCAGGATCGCCTCGCAGCCGTCGGACTCGCGCAACAACTAGTCACAACAGGCTCAATTGATACCTCATACGGTCTTGGACTCGAACTTCAAACCGAGCTCACTACAAACCGAAATAACGCGAGCGCACTACGCGCCGCTTTTTGCAATAACCCCGGACAAAAAGGCCCCATACTAGAAGATTGTCAAAATTCTGACCTTGCAGGTCTCACAGTCGAAGATCTCGCGATCCAAAAGATCTTTGAACTTAGTCCCGATACTTATCAAGATACAGTCAATAGACTTACCCAAAAAGCCGAGGCAGAATTAGCTGAGCAACAGTTACTACAACAAACCGAAATAACTCGCCTAGCAACTCTAGCCGGTACCGAAAGCATTGCAAATGCAGATGCCCAGAGACTTACCGCCCAGGCAGCAGCCGAGAACAAGCTTGTCGGCACTTCCGCCGAGCTAATCCTCGCTAGTCGGGGTCAAGCTACAGAAACAATCCAGAAAAAGCTATCAGCTTGTATCAATCTTTGTGACAAGAGATATTCCGTAAACGGAGCCTGTATCGCAACCGCTGGTGGCGACTTCGAGTGTATCAATACGGCTCAACTAGTCTCAACTGATGGAGTGCTTGTTGCCTCAACATCTGCAAGCCTTAATCTTGCGAGTCTTCGTGGTACACGAGTTGTTGGAGGCGGCGGAGCAGGTAGCGCCACAGTCCCGGCTTGTGGAGGCATGCTAGACCGCTGTTGTATTCCTGGAATCGGCGCCGATCAAGGAGTTGCCTCGGCTTGTAATACCGGCCTCAGATGTAATCAAGATCTGAATATCTGCGTTATCTCAACTGCCTACCAGCAAGCCCAAGCCGTCTCAAGCTACATCACCTCCAATCCCAACTTGACCGCAGAAGAAATCCTTACCACCGTCCAAAATAACGCTAGCTTCTCGCTCCGCGGCGAGGATCCTCAAGAAATCCTCGCCAATCTTCAAAATATCTCCCACAATTTCTGCGACGCCTCCTGCTCCGGAGCTTGTATCTACAACGTCAATGCAAACAGGCACTCCTGCGTTACCGATGATACCTTGGCTAGGGTCTACGCTGAGGTCTACTCCACCTCGCTAAACGACGCTTCTCGTGACACCTTAAAGGGAGAGTACGGTCAAGAATGTCGAACCATGTGGGGAGGCCTCTTCCCCCGTTGCAACAACGATCTCTTGACTTGTAATCAGACTACAAATCGCTGTGACTTTACCGCGGAAGCCAAGACCGTGATCGCCAACCAAGCTCTCAATGGTCAAAATGTCAGCGCCTCAGTCATCAATCTCTCCCTTTTTGCTCCTCCAGCAGTCACAGATATTGCAAGCTCCTCCCTTCTTGCCAAGGCTGCTTGTGTCGAGACTGGTCAAGCCTTTGTTTCCGGCTCCTCTTGCTGGCTCTGCCGGAGCACTTCCGGCAGCAAATCCCTCCAAAAACTAGGTCCTGCCGATCTCTGCTCTCAAGGAGAATCATTGCTCTCACTCCTCCCCGGTCAGTCTTGTCGAGCCCGTGGTGGCTGGTGTGGCAAAGGTAAAGGCAATAGCGAGATCGCCGACCTAGGAGCCTCTGATTGTCTTACGGGCGAAACCTGCCTTGCCCCCAAGCCAGGGACAACTCTTGCCGTCGGAGGACCCGGAGATATTTGTAGTAAAAATGTTTCTCCCTCTGCCCCTACCTATGTCTCAAGAAGTGGTAGTTGTGCTGTCGGTCTCACTTGTTTTGAGGGAACCTGTCAAGAGGATCAAGTCCTTGCCTTTAACGAAACCTATGCCCACGACCAAACAGCCGAAAGAATCGAAGATATCAGGATCATTGGCCCGATCGCCTCGGCTTTTAAGCGCTCCGGATTTTTGATGCCCACTACCTATCACGATGCTATTCAAACTCGGGCTGCAACCACGCTCGCGATGATAAACAGTGCCACCGAGTCTATTCCTGATTTATCATCCTTGCTCTTTAGCTCTCTGGACGAAGCAGGTCAAGCTCGCTTGACAGCCCTCAAGCTCTCAGAAAAAGAGGATTTGAGCTGGATAGATAAGCAATATTTACAAGGAATAGACGCCTGGCAGTTCCTCTCGGCCTACACCGGCGAGCCGCCAATTTCTAGAGGTGGAGCCGCTGGCACCAATGCTTTTCTCGAATATGCCGAGAGGAACGCCGAGCTCAACGCCGAGGTCTTTGCCGAAAACGCTGACGCAAATTACTGGGATCTCCTTGGCTCAGGTGGAAGGCTTGCTGCTGCTGCAAAGCCCGGTGTTCAGGCAGCCTTCTTTGTCGCTGATGTCACAACCGGAATCGGCGCAGGGCTAGTTAGGAGTGGCGCCAAGGCTTTTGCGATCAGGTCAGGTCAGCTCTTAACCAGAAGTGTGGTCACTACTGCCCGAGAAGCCGGCTTTAGAGAGGCCGCGAGCCTCGCCTTTAACAAAACTCTCCTTGCCGTATCTGAGCCAGATTTTGTGTTCCGAGCCCTTGTCCCAGATCTCAAGGTGGGCAACACTACCCTTCGCGCCGCATTTGCCACAGCCGATCAATGGACTGTAGACTTTCTTGGCAGGGTCATCTCTGCTCCCTTCCGCGGTACCTCCAAACTAGTTGGGGGGATCACCGAGACAGCGCTTCGTAACGGATTTGGCAGTGAAGACGAGATCCTTGCGCTTGCACTAAGAAATGCAAGATCAAACGCGGTAAATATTCCAGATATTACTGTTCAGCCCGCAGTTTTTGATAACTATCTAAATGATCTCCTTGATCAAACTCGCGCCAACTACCTCGCATATTCAGGTGCAGAAATCCCTGCCGGGAAAATAGATGAGCTCAGAGCCACTCTCAAGATAGATCTTGTTTCGCCCAAACCTGTTTCTCCTCTAGCTTACAAAGACTTCACCAGAACCAGTATTCTTAAAAATGCTGATCTCTCAACCGAAGCAGGTCGAAACGAGTTTATTCAAAAACTAGTCGCTCGAAGGTCTCCAGGGATCTCTCCAGAACAAGCTCTGGCACAGGCCAAGACTTTTGTATCTATGCTCGAGCTAGCTAACAAATATGGTCTCAAGGACGGAGGCGAGATCAACAAGCTCGTTCTTGGTTATAACAACATCCTAACCGATGTCACGAACAAAGGTCGCCCCCTCACCCTAGCCGAGTCGCTCTTTCATCTTTCTGATGTTTCTGAGAGCACCAGAAACATCTTTGCTCAGGCTCTCCAAGCTGAAAGGTTCACAACTCTTGTCGCCTCAGGTGTCCCCGGCGCCGGCCCGATCACAACCTCGCTCGTAGATACGAGCGCTGCATCTCGCAACTTTACGAATATCGAGTCTATAGCCGAACAGCTGAGGGTGAGAGGTCTAAATGTCGAACCAGAAAATCTTGAGAGTATTCTTCCCCTCCTCCCTCCAGGTAACCAGACCGACATCCTAGCCGAGATCATCGCCCAAAACCCAGTCAGAAATGGCGACGAGATCGCAAATATTCTCCACAGGTACCGCGAAAACCTTATTACCCTCAAAAATGGCGGAGACTCTCTCGATCCCAATTTTGGTGAAAACACGAGAGCTCTTCTCTCCGAGTTCGGCTTAAGCGACGAAACAACCGCCCGCCTGCTTGATTTTCAACTCGACTTTGATAACGTCCGCGCCTTGCTTGATGGCAGTCCTTACACCGAGTCCGAGCTAATTGAGTTAGTTGTTAGTGGCCAAGCCTTTGGTCAAAACCAGGGAACGTCAGCACTTGCCCAAATCATTAATAATCCCATCGGCGATCTTTCTGCTAGAAGTAAATATACCTTAGCCGAGGCAGAATACCTCGTAAGGCTAGTTACCGCAGAGCCACATGCCAATCTTATTGTCCCCAAAGAAAACGCCTTGTTTGGCACACTAAAACTACGCCCTGGTGACACAATTACTGCCGGAGGCAAAGCGACCACACTCGAAAGAGGCATGTTTGTCCAGATCGGCGACGCTCCTCCCCGAAAAATCGGCTATTTTGGCACTACGTTTGAGATACCCTCAAGTAGCTCGGTCAGGATCGGTAGCACGCTCGACGAAGCCGGCAACATCGTGAGTCCAAGAAGAATTACCAAGCCAACTAGCGCCAAGTTCACTCCTCGGACAGATGTCCCCATTCTCGAACGACTTGGGCTCAAAAACGATGACGGATCCTGGTTCTTCCAGTCTAGTCCTGAGAGAGACCTCGCTCGCGCTCTCGAAAAACTAGATTTTGCAGTTATCTCGCCTGATGACCCAATCATTACCAATCTCACGAGACTCCTTCCCGAGGCAGACCGCGCCGAGGCGGCAGTCAAGATTATCGCCTATGCTCAAAACATCAAAACGGGCGGCAACCATCTCGATCCTCGAGCTCTCCTTGTAGAAGTTAGAGGTCAATCACTCTCGCTCCAAGATCTCGTGGAGTCTCGAGCTCTTCGCCCAGACGAAGTGATTGAAGCCGGCGTAGGTACTAATCGCTTCGGCTTCCTCTTTGAATCAGATGGTAAAACATACGGCGTCTTCCGCGACGAAACAGGCAGGTTCAACAGGATGGAAGTCACAAAGTCTGGCAATTCTTGGATGGGAATAGAGAACACTACAACATCAAACACCGCGCTCTCCAATCTCTTGCCCGCTCCAGAAAAGATAACAACTCTCACCCTCCCCTCTAACCCGCTTCCTCAGGGAGCCCACTTGACTGGAGCGCTCTCACTTGACGGTCTCTCCGGCAAAAACATTGATCTTCACCTAGCACGCATCGAGCGCCTCGCCACTGAGTTTGCCGAGGATCCGGCTGCTCTTCGCGCCGCCCTCTCCCCCTACGGACTCACCGACTCTCAAATAGATGACCTTGTTGTCCGTCACGCAAAGGTAGTTGACACCACCCCACTCCCTCCCGCTGGCGCTGTTGTAGACACGCCTCCCTCCGGTGCAGTTGCTGATACACCTCCCGCAGGCGTCGCTGATGCCCCACAAACTGCCCCAGATGACGTAATTGCGCGAACCGAGGCAGACAAGATCGTTCAAGAAGAAGCGCCTCCAGTCGACCTAGTAGAGCCATCTGTAGACATAAACGAACTTGTTGTAGAAGAAGTCATAGACAATGTCCCCGCCCCGTCACTTTCACAGGTATGGGCAGGATCTAGAGTTAATCCCAAAAACTGGGATCTCCTAGAAAAACTACCTTTCGTTGGCAAGGAAACACAGCGCGCTAACCAAGCCATTCGCGCTGCCATAGAAACTCAAACACAAAAACTCACTCAAAAAGCCGAAGGCTTATTGATGCAAGGATATTCTGACAAAGAAGTTCGAGCGCTTATAAAGCAAGATCTCGACAGCTTCATCGCTCACAATAATATCGAAATTGGTATTACTCAACGAGGGATTGTCTCTGAAGCTCTTGACAGAGTGTTCACCGACTCGACTGTGTCTTATCGTGGGACTGTTCAAAACCCATCAAAGACCGAAGCCAGGAGAATAGTCAATGAATCAGTTATCAAGGGTAGTCCTGGGGCAGAAAAAGTGCCTCAACTAACGCCCGAATATCTAGCCTCTCAGGGACTTGAGCCCGTTGAGTCCATCACAATTGGTAATACAACTATCCACATTTCTAGACCTTACTCCGACGGCTCCCGCCTCTTTGCCGTCGGATATGTTGAGATTGATGGCAAGTTATATACGAGATCTTATTACAAATCCAACAGTCAAGGAGTATGGAGAGTAGCTTCTCATAGGGGAGATAGGGGTTGGTTTGGCAAGGGAATTGGAGAAAAGTTAATGTCTCTACCAACACCAGTTCAACAAAGACTAAGCATACTTGACAAAAATCCACTTAATTTTTCAGATCCAAATGTTGCAAACAACATCTTTTATGGTGGGCTTGAATATAGACCTGGCAGGAGTAGTCAATATGCGAATTTACCAGAAGACTTTAAGCAAGGACTAAGTAATCAAAGATTGGGTAAGCTCGGTAGTTTCACAGATCCTGACAATCCAACTACTTGGATCTGGACAGATCCAAATTATGCCCCAGATTTTAATAAAATTACACAAACCTATAACCACGCCGCTTGTCCTAATCAGATTTGTAAGGACGTTGACGCATTTATAGTCAGATCAAGAGACAATAAAATTGAGTACCTATTTTTCCGTGATAAGCAAACTGGAAAAGTCTGGATTGCCTCAAGTGAGATCGTAGATTCGAGATTAAATAGTTACGGAATCCATCGAACTGCGGTTGACTTAGATCGACTTGCCATGCCTATATGGGAATATGGAGAGCAAATTCCACAAAATTATGTCGGTAGAAAACTTTCAGATGGTAGTCCTTATAGTGACGCTTCGGCTTTTGTAGACCAGCTCGAGATAATCCAAGACGCCAAGAAAGCCATCTCAGCTTTTGATCTGGCCTCTCAAACCCCTGACTCTATTGATATTCAAAGATTTTTTGACGACCTAACTCCCACACTAGACGGACTCAATGTTACTCCTGCCGGACCATCATTAGGTGATTGGTTTGCTTCCTCACCACTCAATCCCAGTACTTGGAAACTCCCCTCTCTCAAACTCCCCGAAATCAAGCTCCCGACCATGCCCTGGAACCAAACCGACGCTGACCGCTTGGTCAGGCAACTAGCTGGAGAAGGTAGAACCATCACTCCCGAGCGCGCTACTCAACTTCTGGACGCGCTCCCCGACTCCTTGGACGCTTCTGAGCGCCTTGTAATTGCCGGAGCTCTCGCTAGGTCGTCTGATACCCAGGGAGTTGTCACGCGCCATGTCAACGAACTCAACACCCTCCTCGGAGACGTCAAACAGAATAGAAAAAATGCCGACGCTATCTCTACATACTTTCAGGAAAGGCTCAAGCTAAGTGAGAGCGACGCCATCCACTTCACCGACAAATTAACCGGATCACCAGAAAAAGTCTTTGAACCACAGGCGCTGACTGCTCCAGCTATTCCTCCTGTCGCAGAAGCGATAGAGACAACTACCAGCCGCTTTAGGTGGCCATGGGAGCCAAAGACTCAGGTCGAGGTAGTATCCCGCGCATTTGCCGGATCTGAGCACCAGCTAGGTAGAGAGCAAGTGCAAAAACTCGCCGAGGTCTTTCCCCATGCTACTCAGCCAGAACTAGCTCAGCTCTCAAGAGCTCTTGACGCCCCGGCCTCGCTAACTACATCAGACGGCATAATTATTCCCGAAAAAATCATTCGCAAAACTCAAAATGGTCTAGAGACAATGGCCGAGACTCTCAATACCAGAGTCCGCGCACTCACCGATGACAGCGCCAATCACCAGTACGGGGCTATCTACCAGACTAGCGCCAATCAGTACGTTGCAGTAGTCAAGGCCTCGGACACCGGCAAGTTCTACTCCTACAACGTCATTTACGAATCAGGCAACTGGAGAAAACTAGACATCCTACGCGAAGTTGACGATCTCACAAGTTTACTCCCAAAAGCAGACGAAATCCAAGGCTTTATCCTCCCTGATCTTAATGATCACTTTGTCCCAGAAAATGTAACTACTCTCGCCTCTTACGGCGACAATCTGTCCACCCTTCGCCACGATATTCTAGTCGCCTCCCTTAGTGACTCCCCAAATACATCCTCACTCGTCACTCTCTTTGATTCTGCCGGCTTTGACGTTTCAACCCTTTCTACTGCCCCCAAACCTAGTCTCCTCGACCGGATCAGGATTTGGTGGGATAGCTTGCAATCACAATCACAATCATTTATAAATATAGCAAGGAGTACAAATGTCTAACTTTTTATCGAAACTCAAATCATTCATTCTCATTATCCTGACGTTTGTCCTCGCCAATGTCATCGCCGGACTCCTCTCTGGACTACTCGCAGGACTCGGGGGCAATATCTCGATCGTAGGACTTGACCGCATCTCCTTTGACCCATTGATCACGATCGCCTACATCATCCTTTTTCACTATGTCTCGCACTTCTTGGCGCTCTCCCCTAGAGTTGCCTACACCACCTTCCTCTTCACACTCATCCTCTCCTTCGCCATGAACTTTATCCAGGG